>JAPYSK010000053.1 GCA_029936515.1 Candidatus Thioglobus sp. | reverse complement strand
TCGCTGCAAAATATCCAGCTCTTCCAGCTTGCGACAAGAAGTCAATATAAGATGCCGCAACTTCAGGGTGCTCAGATGAATTGAAAGCAACTACACCAGAACCCCCTGGCATTGCTCCACAACCACCAGTACCACATGGAATCGGTACAACTTTCCATTCAAAGTTGGTTATATTTTTATCATAATTTCCAAGCATCCAAGAACCAGACATGTGCATTGCAACAGTTCCATCTAGGAAAAGAGGTGCTGCATTTTTATATGCAGTTCCTGCGCCAGCAGGCCAACCTTCTGCAGGCATTAAGCCTTCAGTATGCCAACCAACAAACGTCTCAGCGAAGGCTCTAAAACCATCATCAACTAGAATTGGAACACCGTTTTCATGGAATTTAGCGCCATACGAAAAGGCAGGTCCAGCCCATCTATGAGCAGTTCTGTCCATTGCAAGACCGGCAGTTAAGCCAAGTTCAGATTTGACAACTCTTAAGGCATCAGCCCAATCATCCCAAGATGAACCCTCTTCAGGCATATCTACACCAGCATCCTCAAACATAGTAACGTTTACATATGGACCAGTAACCGTTAACTGAGTTTGCCAGCCATAGATTCCATTATCTCCAGATGGCTTTCTATACCATGGCAAAGTTGCGCCATAGTTTTTCTCCCAAGCAGCAGAGTCAACATAAGGCGTCAAATCTAAATAGAACTTATTAAGTCCGCCTAAGTTTGTTACTCTCGCTACGTCAGGCGCAGCACCAGATTCAAGGAGGTTTTCAAGTTGATCTCTAACAACATCGTATCCAACAATCTCAAAGTTCACTGTATTACCAGTAGAAGACTCCCAGACAGAAGACATATCTTCTAAAACATCACACTCATTAGCGTCTTGGTAGCAAACAAATTTTATCTCTGCTGCACTTACACTAAATGAAGATATTGCAAGAAAAGATGCCAATATAATACTTTTTTTCATATCTCTCTCCAAAATTAAATTAAAAAAACTAAATTTCGTTATTAGTAAAAAAGCTTAACTTACAAGCTCTATAGCAAAAACCAATACCGCGAAATTTATGCTTAAAATCTACCATTATGTAGTTTACCACCAATAACAACAGGTGGCATTTTACTTCTTTCGATATTTTTCATTTATATCAAAATTAGCATTAATATATACGAATTATGTCTGCGTGTCAACTAATTAGAAAATATAAGAAAAAAAGCGAAAATAAATGAAAATAAAGTCTAAATATATAATATAATGGATTGATTATGAAAAAACTAAACAAACGTCAACGCGATATACTCTCTCTTGCAGAAGATGAAGGGTATGTAAGTGTTGAAAGTTTAGCTGAAACATTTTCAGTCACTCAACAAACTATAAGAAGCGATATAAATAATTTTTGTGATCAAGAATTATTAACTCGTGCTCATGGTGGTGCTTTTTATTCTAAATCGCATAATTTCGCTTACAAATCTAGAAAATCTCTAGCTAGTGATGAAAAAAAAGAAATTGCAGATGCAGTTGCTGCAATTATCCCAGATAATTCTTCTATTGTTCTTGGCAACATCTATAGCACAAAAAGTGGAACAACAACTGAACTAGTGGCAGAATCACTTTATTTGCATCAAGGACTTAAAGTAATTACCAATGATATTAATATCGTTAATATTTTAGTTCAATTTAATAACGCTGAAGTTTGGTTGGCTGGAGGAAAGGTTCGAAATCTTGATTCTGCTGTCATTGGAATTAATACAGCAGATTTTATTAAGCAATTTAAAGTAGATTACGCCGTTGTAGGCGTCTCTGCTATTGATAATGATGGCGCATTGATGGACTTTGATTATGAAGAAGTTCAAGTTTCAAAAGCGATATTTAATCACTGTCGAAAATTAATACTTGTTGCAGATAATTTTAAGTTTGATAGCACTGCTCCAATGCTCATTGGCAATATATCTGAAGTTGACATACTGGTCACAAACATCCAACCACCTTTAGAAATAATCGACCTATGCAATAGCAATAATATCGAGATTGTTGTTGCTAGTAATTCCAATAGTTAGGTAATTAATGGTTGCCGTAATTGATGTTTTATATTGTCAGGAAACCCAATCGTTAGAGCCTAGTACGAGATGCTGTATGGCAATAAGTCATTCTTCAAAAAAATAAATAAATCAAAAAAAAATATGACAACTAATAATCTTGGAAAGCTAATACATTTAAAAAAAATTTGTAATGATAACAACCATTTTCAAATGCTCGCTGTTGATCAAAGGCCTCCTATCTTTAATATTATCAAAGAAGCAACAGGCAAAGAGTACACTTATGATCAAGTTGTCGAGTGTAAAAGATTAATTGCTTCGAACCTATCTCACCTTGCAACTGCAGTATTGATGGATCCTCACTATTCTATTTCTAATATCCTTGATAACAATAACTCAAAAGGTCTTGTTATTACTCTTGAGGAACATAAATTTCTAGAGACAGCGAAAGGAAGATATTCTGAAAATATTAATAACTGGAGTGTTGAAAAAATAAAAAAAGCTGGCGGTGATGCGGTTAAAGTTCTTGCTTGGTATCGACCTGATGCAGAGATCAAATCAATTGAACATCAAAAACAATATGTCCAACAAATTGGTGAACAATGTGAAAAATACAATATCCCTTTTTTGCTTGAACTTCTAGTATATCCCTTCCAAGATGATGAAAACCATACAACAGAATATCAAGAGCAAAAACTAAAAAATACACAGCATGTCATTGATAGCGTTAAAGAGTTTGCTAAGAAGAAATACAAGGTAGACATTTTTAAGCTTGAAAGTCCAGTAGATAGCAGTGCACTACAGGGTGATATTTCCATGGAAACTGAAGCTGCATTCAGCAATCTAGCTGAAGCAACCAATGACAAGCCATGGGTTGTTCTGTCTTCTGGAATGGGCAAAGAATCGTTCTATAAATGCCTTGAACTGGCCTATAAAAATGGCGCTTCTGGATACCTTGCTGGAAGAACGATTTGGCTCGATGCCTTTAACAGTTATCCAGACATCAAAATGGTTGAAAATGGTTTAAAAACTGACTCCATCAACTACGTCAATAAGCTCAATGAGTTGACTGCTAAAAGTGCTCAATCTCTTGAAACATACTTTACTAATGGATTTAAAATTGAAGATCCTGAAAACTTCACTAAAAATTTTGGAGGTTTTGAATGATTGGATATTTAGCCCTTGCAAGAGAGACTTTTGATGTTGAGTTTGCTGAATCTAAATTCAGACAAGCTAAAGATCTTTTGGAGTCTATATCATCAGAAACAATTGGCTTTGATCAGTTAATTACAAATGATGAAATTGCTAATAAAGCGTTAGATTTTTTTAAAAGTAATGAATGTGGGAAAATTTTCCTTTTTCAGACTACCTTTACCGATGCAAAATTTATCTTAAATTTTGCTAAAACAATCAATAAACCAATTTGTATTGTCTCATTTCCTGAACCCAGAACTGGTGGCAGGTTAAGACTGAACTCCATATGTGGCCTTAATCTGGGAACGCACTCTCTAATTAAAAACAATATTTCTCCCGACTTCATCATCATGGAAAGTGATGCAAAGGTCAATAAATTATCATTTTCTAAGTTCATTGCGAGCAGCAATGATAATGAGAATACTTCATGGAATGAAGCAACTATAAGTAATGATCAAATCGATTTTAATTACACTATTGATAAGCAAACAATTGGAATTATTGGAACTCGACCTGAAGGCTTTGATACCTGTGACTATGATCAAGATGAAGTGACAAATAAACTCAATGTTTCTTTAATAAATCTTGAGCTTGATGACTTATTTGAGGAGGCAAAAAATGTCAATACAGAAACAATTGTAACTACTAAAAAAACTATTTCTGGATACCTTCAGGGAACTGAAGAGCTTGTTCAGGATGAGTTTGATAAAAGCATTTCAATCTACCATGGTTTGGAAAGTTTAAAAGACAAGCACAATCTAGATGCCTTTGCAATTAGATGTTGGCCAGAAACGTTTACTGAGTATGGCTGCGCATCCTGTGGACCAATGGCCATGATGAATGAAAAAAAGGTAAGCTGTGCTTGTGAGGCTGATGTGTTAGGAGGAATAAGCTGCAATATACTTAATCAAATGAACGACAATCCGTCACTCTTAGTAGATATTGTTGATGTTGACAAGGCTGACAACTCTTTGGTTTTTTGGCATTGCGGTCTTGCCCCTATAAGTATGGCAAAAGAAGGAACTGCCAAATCTGGTATTCACTCAAACAGAAAAAAACCACTACTCCATGATTTCAGCCTTAAGTCTGGTGAAATAACTATTTTTAGAGTCTCAAAAGCTCGAAATAAGCTTCAATTTTTTGTTTTAAAGGGTTCTGTTATTGACAGACCAAACTCTTTCTCAGGAACATCAGGCGTAATCAGCTTAGGTGAGGATAGCGCGCATAAAGCAGAACAAATGTTCAAAGGTGGACTTGAACATCATGTAGCCTTTACCTATGGTGACGTGTCTGATAAGCTCATTCATTTTGGCAACCAAATGAACATTCCAACTTATACACTATGACAAACAAAATCAAATATGCAATTATTGGTGCGGGATGCATGGGCCAAGAGCACATACTCAACATCGAAATTATAGATGACGCAGAAGTCGTTGCCATTTGTGATACTAGTGAACAATCAATTAAAGACTGTCTAAATTTGTTAAAAAATGAAGTCGAAATTTTTGATAATTATGAAGACCTTGTTGAGGCAGATATTGCAGATGCGTACATTATTGCTACGCCCAACTTTACCCATATAGAGGTTTTAAAGGGTGTCCTCAAGTCTAACGCGCACCTGTTAATAGAGAAGCCCTTATGCACAACTGTAGAAGATTGCAAGGAGTTTGCGAAACTAACTAGTAACTATCCAGGCGTTATTTGGACTGCTATGGAGTATCGCTATATGCCACCAGTTCAAAAAATGATTCAAGAGATTCATAACAAGACGATAGGTAATTTGCAAATGCTTACTATTCGAGAGCATCGATTCCCTTTTTTACATAAAGTTGATGACTGGAATCGTTTTTCAATAAAAACTGGAGGCACATTGGTTGAAAAGTGCTGCCACTTCTTTGATTTAATGAGATTAATTGCCCAAAGTGAGCCCTTAAAGGTTTATGCGAGTGGCAATCAAGACGTTAATCATTTGGATGAGACGTATGATGGAATGACTCCTGATATCCTAGACAATGCATTTGTAATTGTCGATTTCGAAAATGGAGTAAGAACTTTTTTAGACTTATGCATGTTTGCTGAAAATTCAGAATTCCAAGAAGAATTATGCGCTGTTGGCTCTGCAGGAAAAATTGAAACAGAAGTTCCATCCAATCAGTCAGGAATAGCTAATTCAGATCTAAGAATTGGTCTAAGAAAAAATAATTCAGCCACAAAGGAAACTATAGCTGTAGATGCAAAAATTCTTGAGGCTGGCCACCACCACGGCTCTACTTACTATGAGCACCAATCTTTTATAAAGGCAATCCGCAACAATAACAAGCCTGAAGTGTCACTAAATGATGGCCTCATTGCTGTGGCAATTGGAGAGGCAGCTGAGATCTCCATCAAAGAAGGTAGAGTTGTTCAGATGAGTGAGTTTAATCTTTAATCTGCTAAAAACTTAATAACCTTGTCAGCTATAAATTGACTAACTCTTACATTTGATTCAACTGTAACGCCTGAAGTGTGAGGGGTCAGAATGCAATTCATTGAACTCGTAATCTCTTTATAAAACTCTTCTATTACAGGCTCCGAGTTATATACATCAAGAGCAAAACCACTAATCAAGCTTTCTTTATAGGCCCTTAAGAGATCATTTTCATTAATAATTGAACCTCTTGATGAGTTAATAATAATCGGATTTTTCTTCATCTTATTGAAAGAGCTTAAATTCATTAGATCCCTAGTTTCATCCGTAAGTGGTAGGTGAATTGATATAACATCAGAAAGACTAAAAAGCTCCTCTTGAGTAGTCAATGAAACGCCCAGATTTTCAGCATCTGATGATTTGACAAATGGGTCATAAGCAATGACATTTGCACCAAAAACTTGAGCTAGTCGACTGACTTTCTTGCCAATAACGCCAAAGCCTAGCAAACCTAGGGTTTTGCCTCCTAACTCTCTTGATTCTACTGATGTCCTGGGCCACTGACCTGAGACAGTACCACTATGAGAAATAGGAATATTTTTTAACAAAGAAAGTGCGCAAGCAATTACGTACTCAGCAACCGAATCAGCATTCATTCCAGTTGCAGGCTGTACAAAAATATTATTGTTTGAGCAATAGTTAGTATCAATATTATCTAAACCTACACCTAAGCGCCCTACAAACCTTAAGTTGCTCGCCTTTAAAAGCAGTGCTTCGTTGAGTTGCGTTTTATTTCTAACAATTACTGCCTCAACCAAAGCTATTTGAGCGCTTAGCCTTTCTACGTTTTCATGAAGACTTGGATCATACATCACATCAAACACTTCAGAAATACTGTCAACGCTGTCCTGCTCCATAAACTCAGTAATTAATATTTTTTTCATGGTTATTTTATTTCCGTTGTTGGTTTTAATTGATCTGAGAATTTAATCAGTTCATTATAGTTTGGTATTGCACGTATTCCTCCACTTCTAGAGCACTTCAGTGAGGCAGCTGCTGTTGCTAATTCTATAGATTCTTGTATTGTTTTATTGGCATGAATAAATCTAGCAAAAGCACCATGAAATACATCACCAGCGCCATTAGTTTCGACTACATTTATCTCTGGCGCTGAGCAATGATAAATCTTACCTTTATCAATCCAATAAACTCCCTCAGACCCAAGAGTAACAGCATAAAACTTATTGTTATCATGGTATAGGTTTTTCAAAGAATCAATTATAGACTTACCATTTGTATATTGAAGTAAACCAGTTTCAGAAAAAATGGGATGGGATGAATAATTAATAATCTCTTCAAGTGTTTTATTTTTAGAAAAATTGTCTAAGTCGACAACACATTTAATGCTACGATCGAAAGTATTTTTAGCAACGTAATGAGCAGCCTCAATCCAGTGTGCGTCAATTAAATAGGTTTGCTCTTTTGTAAAATTAAAGCTAGGAAGTGTTTTTTCACCCAATAGTTTTTTCTCATTAAATACCGCCAGCATTCTTTCGCCATGATTGTCTTCAAAAATATGACTTTGAGATGAAAGTGCACCATTTACTGTAATTGATTTGTCAAAATTGATATTGTATTGATTAAGCTCAGATTGCAAAAAATCAGCAGCATCATCATCACCAAAGCGACTGACAAGTTCAGAGTCCTCACCAAGAATATTTACCGCAAAACTAGCAACCGCTGCCGGCCCTCCTAGCCTCTTTTCAAGACCCTTAGCCACTAGCTTTATTGGTTTTTCAGGAAAGCTATCAATCTTTACAACTCTATCTAGAAAAATAGGTCCAACACAAACTATCATAAGGTTCCTTTATAAGAGATCACTTGATTACCGCACTTCTAGATCATATTTTAATGGCATTACCAAAAGAAATTGGTATCTAATTTTTTAATAATAATTAATTATTGATGATACACAATGAAATGATTATTGATATTGGAACTAAGGTTAATAATAAAGTTATTGTTAGTCAGTAAAGAGAGAAACTAATGCTATTTAGGAGGATTATTTAGA
>JAPYSK010000052.1 GCA_029936515.1 Candidatus Thioglobus sp. | reverse complement strand
TCTGACCACTTGACCCCCAGTCAAGTACGCTACCAGACTGCGCTACGCCCCGAAATAGAATGCTCTAAGAACTATTTATCTGAATTTTCCATACAGAAAGCCAGCAATAATAGCGACCACAGAGAAAGGTATAGACATCTTAAACCAAAAAATAATGTTTACTACACTTGGATTATTTGTAAAAGGCTGGATATACAATGAAGTAGATACAAACAGAGCCCATGCAAGAAAAACTCTTGCGTAGTATATCTCTTTACCGCCTGAGTCTGTTTTTGGCTTTATAATTCTAAATAAAAGATAGCCAAAACCTACCGCGACCAAGGCAGCTATAAAATTAATCATCTTTCAACTCCATAAAATAAATATCTTACCTACTAAAATATGGCCATTAAGCCATTTAATTCAAGCTACATATAGGACACTTTGTATCTTTAACAATTTTAACTTTTCTGAAGCTAAGATCTAAAGCATCTACTAGAAGTAATGTACCGCATAACTGCTCACCCAAACCTAATAAAACTTTTATGGTTTGAAGCGCTTGAATTGTCCCAACCAGTCCAGCCACTGGTGCTAAAACACCATTCTGAACACAGCTCTCATTTTCATTTCCTTCTTCACTATAAAGGCACTGATAACAAGGTTGATCTTTCTCGTAGCCCTTAAACACTGAAATTTGCCCTTCAAGTCGGATAACGGCAGCAGAGACGAGCGGTTTTTGAAATTCTACGCAGGCTTTATTAATTTCAAAGCGACTTTCAAAGTTATCAGTACCGTCCAAGACGACATCTACATCTTTTATTAAGGATGAAAGATTATCAGTATGAACAATCTCATTTGCAATCGTTACTTTAATATTTGGATTAATCTCGAGCATTTTAGCTTTTGCAGAATCAACCTTGTCATCCCCTATATCAGAAGTCCCATGAATAATTTGGCGCTGAAGATTTGATAACTCTACCTGATCGAAGTCAGCAATTATTATATGACCAACACCTGAAGCTGCTAAATAGAGTGCTGTTGGAGATCCCAAACCACCCATACCAATAATAAGTATTGTAGAATCCATAATTTTCTGTTGACCCTCAATTTCAATCTGAGGCAACATCACTTGCTTTGAGTATCTTAGTAATTCTTGATCGTTCATTTAGCTTTTTATTTAAAGTATTTATTAATTTTTGGCAGGATAACCAGTTGACAGTAGGGCTGATTAGGGTTGTTATTATAGTAATTTTGATGATGACTCTCTGCAGGATAAAAAACATCTAGCTCGGTAATTTCGGTCACCGCATCTTTTATATTAGCTATCAGTGATGCTGCTATTTGTCTTTGTGACTCGTCAGTATAAAAAACAGCAGAACGATACTGAGTTCCTTTATCCGCACCCTGCTGATTAAGGCTTGTTGGGTCATGAGTTTCAACAAAAACCTCTAACAATTCAGAATATGAAATTTGTTGCTCATCATAGTCAACTTTTAAAACCTCTGCGTGATTACTTTGACCACTACATATCTCTTCATAAGAAGGGTTCTGAGTTAATCCATTACAGTAGCCATTGGTCAACTCTTTAACGCCATTAACGCGCTGAAAAATTGCTTCTACACACCAAAAGCATCCACCGGCAAGATAAGCTGTTTGCATGTATTATTGTAAATAATTAAAAGAATGATAGTATATCTTATGATAGCAAAAGAAGTAATAAATGAGCTGAAAATCTTAGCTACCGAAGATCGTCGAAAATCAAATGAGTGGTTTTTTAAAACTAACAAAGGCGAATATGGCTATGGAGATATTTTTCTTGGCGTTAGGGTGCCAGATATTCGCAAAGTTGCCAAAAAATTTAGCTCTAAAATTGCTTTAAAAGAACTGACAGAGTTAATTCAAAGCCCAATCCATGAAGTTCGGCTATGCGGACTAATTATTTTGGTCAATCAATACAAAAAAGGTAACTTTAGTAAAATCTTTGAGTACTACATAGTGCAGATAAATTTTATTAATAATTGGGATTTAGTGGACTCAAGTGCGCCGTATATTGTAGGCGATTATCTTTATAATAATCCAGACGAAAGGTCAATTCTATTTGAATTTGTTCACTCAGAAAATCTCTGGGTTAGGCGAATTAGTATTGTTTCTACTTTCACTCTTATCAAAAACAACCAATTCAATGAAACGCTTCAAATAGCAAAGATACTTCTTAATGATAAGCATGACCTCATCCACAAAGCTGTCGGTTGGATGCTACGAGAAGTATACAAAAGAGATCAAGATCTAATCAGAACTTTTTTGAAACAAAACTACTCACAACTTCCAAGAACTACTTTAAGATATGCTATTGAGCGCATGGATGAAGTTGAAAGGCTTTTATATCTCAAGGGATATTTTCCTGAATTTCAGTAATTACTATTTTCCTGAAGAGTTATTAAAATGGAGTAGACATGACACATAACATCAATAATAGACACGGAAATGGCCTAATACTTATACTGTTATTTCTTTCAGCTTTCGCGATATTGTGGCTTTTTACACCCTTCCTACCATCCTTATTCTTGTCACTATTAATTTGCATTACTACCTATAGCAGTTTCAGTAATCTTTCTCAGAAATATACTTCAAAACAAGCCTCCTTAATAATGACCCTAGTTGTAACTGTTCTGTTAATACTCCCTCTAAGCTATGTCATGCTCGTAAGTGGCATTGAAGTTAGTGGTCTTATTAATAGAATACAGAATGACTTTCAGATTAGTGAAATTAGCAGAATCCTAGATCAAACCATTATGGGTCTGCCACTCTCTGACTCAATGAGAGAGTTCCTTGACAGCACTCTAAGAAATAACATTGAGGGTATTGCCATAACTGTTAAAGACTTTTCGATTATGATTCTAAAAAGTATTACTGCTTTGTCTAGCAAGTTTGTTTTTTTTATCATCATTACTATTTTTTCACTTTATTATTTTTATGTTGATGGGTCTTCACTCATTACTAAAATTAGAGAGGTTTCACCTCTTGATTCAAAGATCAATGACCTACTCTTAAATCAGTTCTCTGGATTATCTGTAACGCTAGTTGGTAGTGTCTTTTTAGTATCATTAATTCAGGGTGTTGTGTTTTCAATTGGCGTTATGATGATTGGTTTTCCTGCATTATTTTTTGGTGTTGCGATGGCACTTGCTGGCTTTATTCCTGTTCTTGGCGGGTTATTTGTTTGGCTACCTTTGTCACTGTACTTGTTTGCTATCGGAGAGACAACGAGCGCTTTCATAATTATCTTTTTTGGTGCGATACTAGCTGGCACTTTAATTGATAATTTTCTAAGGCCTATTATTATTAAAAAGTTATCGAGCTCAATGAACCACCAAAGCGCCCTTAACCATACCCTAATAACTGTCCTATCAACCCTTGCTGGTATCATTCAGTTTGGCATTCTTGGGCTTTTTATTGGACCAATCATTGCCGCAATGACGATTACAATTTTTGATATTTATCGAATTCAATACAGTAACTCTGAAAAAACTTAATTAAGAATTAATATCTTGTTGTAAATTTTCGATAAAATCCACAACTTTGTGTTTATACCTAGATTGATTTATGCTTAAAGAGCTTATTGAATATATAAAAGAATACGAAGGAGATAATGACCTAGGTGATTACCTTGATACAAGGTACATTAGATTAACTGATCAGCACTATGACCAGATAGCTAGCTCAATGTCGGAAGGTGAGTTGACCCCTAAGAAGGCATCAAACTGCCCTGCTGAAAGGTTCTTTCTGCACTTTAATGAAACTATATTATTTGTCAATAAGTTAACTGAAGATCCTAAGTCAATCTATGACGTGGAGATGGTTCAAAATGAAGATGCATTAAATGAATCGAAAGAGCCTATATTTGCATCATTCTCGTTGGATAACGACTACACTCCTAAATTAAAAAATCGTAAGATGAATGGTAAGATCGTTGATGAGAATCTTCAGCAACTAACTATGCTATCGGTAATGCCAATCCTAATAGGGTTTATGGTCGCAATAACAGACTAGATTAAACCTACTTGCCTTTCTGAGTTGCTTTTTTGAGTTTAGGGCCAGCCTTAAAGGTAACAACTTTTCTAGCACTAATGATAACCTCTTCTCCAGTTTTTGGATTTCTACCAGGTCGCTGAGTTTTTTCTCTTACAACAAAATTTCCAAAACTCGATAATTTAACTTCCTCACCATTCTTGAGCGTTTCAATTATCTGATCAAAAAATTGGTTCGTTAAAACTAACGCCTGAGTTTGAGTCAGTTCAGTTTTTTTAACTAGAGCGTTAACAATATCTTGTTTGGTTAGGGACATATTTTTTTATCTTAGTTTGGCTGAAAATTTAGATTCTAAATGTGTCACTATTTTACTAACATTTTGCTCTAACTGTTCATCGGTTAATGTGGTATCTATTGATTGATAAGTAAGGTTTAAGGCAACACTCTTTTTACCCTCTTCAATGTGCTGACCTTCATAAACGTCAAACAAGTTAACGTCAATAAGGTCGTTCTGCTTTAGAGATCTAATTGAATTGATAAGTTGCTCAGAGCTAACGTCCTTTGAAACAACTAATGCAATATCTCTTTGAGAGGCCTGAAACGAAGAGAAAGATTCATAGCTTGAAATTTCTCCTTGCTCAATATCACTCTGGTTAAGTTCAAATAAAAATAAATTCGGCAATGACAGCTTCTTTTGAAGGACAGGAGAGAGCGCTCCAAGCCATCCTATAAATTGACCATTTTTAGAGATTTTAGCTGACTGACCAGCCTGCAATGCTGGATGCTCAGCGGCCTCAAATGAGTAATCACCTTTGCCATGATCTAGGAGGGATTGGACATCAGATTTGGCATCAAAAAAATCAACTTCTCTATCACCACTTCCCCACTGCGACTCAAAACGATTACCACAAATGATTCCAGCTACTTTTTGTTTCTGATCCTCAACTGATGTGCCCGAGAAGGAAAGTCCAGTTTCAAAGAATCTGGCATTTTGGTGCCCTCTTCTTCGATTCATTTTCACAGTCTCTAGAAGCCCTGGCCACAAACTTGAACGCATCACTGACATATCGTCTGAGATTGGATTTTTTAATAAAATTTTCTTAGCGCTTGGGTCAATTAAGTCATGGTACTCATCGGAAATAAAGCTGTAGGTAATGACTTCTTGATATCCTCTATTTACGAGCGACTGAGAAAGATCATAGGAACTAACTTTTGATTGAGAAGAGTGAGCTATATTTGCATCTATTGAAAGCTTCTTAACAGGTATCTTGTCATAACCATAAAGCCTAGCTAACTCTTCAATTATGTCGGCCGGTATGCGAACATCGAAACGGAAACTTGGAGGTGTAACAGTCCAGGAATCCTTGTGAGCTTTATATTTAAACTCTAGGAACTTAAACTTAGACTCTACCCATTTAGGGTCTAGATCAAAACCTAAAACGCTGGCTATTTTTTCTCTAGATATTTCAATCGGCTCTAGCAATGGAAGAGAAGATGGGTTAATACACTCATTAATGGGTGATGCCTTACCACCACAAATATCAAGAACTAATTCGGTAGCCCTTTCTAGGGCTTGCTTAGTTATATTAAAATCAACCCCACGCTCAAATCTCAGTGAAGATTCAGTATGCAGGCCATAAGACCTAGCAACTCCTGAGATCGCTATTGGATCAAAGAAGGCACTCTCTAGAAGAATTTTTGATGAACTACTAAGAGTAGCAGTTTTCAATCCGCCCATTACGCCGGCAATTGCTATGGCTGAATTATCATCAGCAATAACGAGTGTGTCTTTATTCAAGGAGACAGTTTGATCATTCAATAACTCAAGCTTCTCACCTTTTTTTGCAGCCCTTACCTCTATGTCGCCATTGATCGTAGTTAAATCAAAGGCATGCATAGGCTGACCTAACTCGAGCAAAACGTAGTTAGTAATATCCACTATAGGCGAATGCAACTGTTGTGAGGCTCTTTGAAGCCTCTGAGCCATCCATTTTGGCGTAGTAGCGCTATTATCAACACCTTCAATAACCCGTGTTAAATATTTAGGACAATCGCTAGGACTCGAAACTTTGGCTGTGAATGACTTACTGCCCTCTTGTTTAGCAACATAATCTGTTAACGGAAGAGAAAGGTCGTAATTAACACAAACCTCCCTAGCAACTCCAAGAACACTAAAACAGTCCCCCCTATTTGGAGTAAGGTCAAGCTCAATGATGTGATCATCTAGGTCAAGAACAGTTCTGACATTCTCACCTATGGTTGCTGACAAGTCGAGCTCTAAAATTCCTTCATGACTATCTGAGAGACATATTTCAGATTCTGAGCAAATCATTCCGTTAGATTCAACACCTCTAAGCTTGGCTCTTTTAATTTTAAGATTATTAGGTAATACTGAGCCAACAGTTGCAACAACAACTTTAAGATCTTTTCTTACGTTAGGTGCGCCACAAATAATTTGTAAATTATTCCCACTACCAATATCAACCTCACAAAGGCTTAACTTATCTGCGTTTGGGTGCCTAGCACAGTTTACAACATGCCCTACAACCAGACCTTCAAAGGGAGGTGCGACAGGCGCAAGCCTTTCAACCTCAAGTCCGGCCATCGTTAGTTTCTCAGACAGCTCTGTATCGCTAACTTTAGGGTCAACCCATTCTCTTAGCCATCTAGTAGAAATATTCATATCAAATCCCTATCCACTAAAATTGATTTAAAAAGCGAATATCATTTTCAAAAAACAATCTCAGGTCATTAACGCTATAACGTAGCATAGCTAATCGCTCAACACCCATACCAAAAGCCAGACCTGAAAATTCATTAGGATTAATCTTAACTGCACTCAAAACGTTAGGATGAACCACGCCACAACCTAAAACCTCAAGCCAGCCAGATTTTTTACAAACTCGGCAACCATCACCGCCACAAATTACGCACTCAATATCAGCCTCGGCTGAGGGTTCAGTAAATGGAAAGTAAGACGGGCGAAAACGAACCTTAAGGTCATCTTTTTCAAAATAAGCCCTTAAAAAGTCAATTAGTAACCCTTTTAATTGAGCAAAAGACGCCTCCTTGTCAACAATCAGTCCTTCTACTTGGTGAAACATAGGTGTATGAGTCACATCAGAATCGCAGCGATATACCTTTCCTGGGGCAATCACTCGTACTGGGGGTTTTTGTCTCTGTAGTGTTCGAATCTGAACCGGCGACGTGTGCGTTCTTAAAACGGTGTTAGCGTCAAAATAAAAGGTATCATGCATCGCCCTTGCAGGGTGGTGCTCGGGAATATTTAGTGCACTAAAGTTATGAAAATCATCTTCAATTTCAGGTCCAATCTCTATCTCGAATCCGGCCTTAGCAAAGATATTTTGGATATGATGAAGGGTTTGAGTAATAGGATGTAGTCCACCCTTTTCGATATTTCTGCCAGGCAATGTGACATCAATTCTTTCTTCGAGTAGTCGCTTCTGAAGAGCTACCTCTTCGAGCTCTTCTTTTCTACTCTCAATGAGATTCTGAATCTTAACCTTAGCTTCATTGATGGCCTCACCCATTACGGGGCGCTCTTCTTTAGAGAGCTTGCCTAGACCTTTAAGAAGATCAGTTAATTCACCTTTTTTGCCCAAAAAAAGCACTCTTGAATCGTCAAGAGCCTTTAGGTCTATAGCACTAGCTATAGATTTTTTGGCGTCGGTGATAATCTTGTTAATCAAAATGCCTATTGTTTGCTATGTTTTAAAGACTGTAACATTAATTACAGTCTTTTGATTCGATTTTACTACTCAGTCAGTTCTGCTTTAGCTTGATCTGCAATTTTAGCAAAAGCATCTTTGTCAAATATAGCAATATCTGAAAGAACTTTACGATCAATCTCAATACCAGCTTTGTTTAAGCCGTTAATAAACTGTGAGTAGCTCAAGCCATTATTTCGTGCCTCAGCGTTGATACGCACAATCCATAATCTACGGAACTGGCGGCGACGCTGACGACGGTCACGATAGGCATACTGTCCTGCTTTGATAACCGCCTGCTTAGCAACGCGATAAACTTTTGAACGAGCACCGTAATAACCCTTGGCTTTCTTTAATA
>JAPYSK010000005.1 GCA_029936515.1 Candidatus Thioglobus sp. | reverse complement strand
ACACCCCACAAATTCCACTCACTTGAATCACCATGCACTAGAACCCAAATACCTATTAAAGAGACAAGCAATGCCGCAACTGATAGTAGGTCAATTGACCTACTCTTGATCAAAGAATTAGCAAAAAAAGTAATGATTGGAAACGTATAAATTACCACCACTGCCAAACTCAAAGGAATCAGTTTGATGGAATACATGTATGAACCAACAAATATTGCTTGAAAAATACTAATTAACACTAACCTTATGTGAGCTTCCTTAGTTCTTTGTTTTTTGGGTGACTTATCTAAAACGCTCGACAAGGATAGGGTGAAAATATAGCGCACACCAAGCAACAAGAAAACGCTACCTCCTACTTTGTAAAAGGTTGGAACAGCTGCTGCTGCAAGCGAGAAGCTAAAAGCTGATATTATGGCTGCAAGGACATTTGTAGAGAATTTACTGCTCATTGAAAATATAAATTGCCTTCAAATGAAAGCCTGCATTTTATAACCCATTAAGAGTTATCGTCAAGAACTATATTTTTCCATCAGGAAAGCTGTTGAATTAAATGTCCCGGCTTATTAGTTGTAATTGAGGACGAGCCCCAATTTATTAATTTTTGAGCAACATGAATACTATCTATTGTCCAAGAGTGATATTCAAACCCAGCATTGATAGTCTGCTCAACTAAAGTTTTAGAAAGTTCATTATCCGTGCTGAGACCATCTGCCTTAATATTACGCATTACATCAATTAAATTATTAATATTACATCCCGCTTCATAAGAATATAGTAAGAGTGATCTATAGTTAGGTGCTATTAGTTTAAATTCTTTAATCACTTCCTCATCAAAAGAAATAATTACAGCATCATTTGAGTTAAGCTTTGAGCGAGAAAGCTCACCGAGCAAGGGTTTTACAATTTCACTACCGCACTTGACTTCAATAAATATTTTTTTGCCATCAGGCAAAATTTCAAGCACTTCAGCCAGTGTAGGAATTTTTATTTGAAGATATTCAGTGCCTTTATAGTCTAGATCTAATGCTTTTAATTCTTTGAGAGTAGAATCACGAACAATTAAGTTTTGCTTGCAGACTCGCCTAGTATCTTCATCATGAATACAAACTATAGCGCCATCCTTGGTTAGATGAAAGTCACCCTCTATACCATCAGCAGCATGATTCCATGAAATATTAAAAGCAGGTAGAGAGTTTTCTGGCAGATCAAATGAAACGCCACGATGTGCAATAATCATGGAGTCATTCTACAGAAAATTTACATAAAACTTTTTAAAAAACTCAGAATAATGAAACAGATAGGCTCATCCAAAAACTTGGCATTAAACCAACCAATAAAATGAGAATTCCATTAATAGAAAGTACAACTCGCATATCTAATGGAGCAGAAACAGTTATCTCTTTATCGGCATCATCGAAATACATTGTTTTGATAATTTGTAGATAATAGTAAGCGCTTATAACAGCAAATACAACAGCAATTACAGCAAGAATTATATAACCTTCTGCAATAACTTGTTGGAGAATGAATAGCTTGGAGTAAAAACCTATAAATGGTGGAACGCCAGCCATTGAGAGCATCACCACTAAAATAATTAATGCAAACCATGGGGAGTGCTTACTTAGACCTTGATAATCAGAAATCTGATCAGCCTCAAAACCATTTTTATTAAGAACTATGATAGAGCCAAAAGCAGCCAAACTCATCAATATGTAAACCAATACATAAAACACTGCCGCGCCATAACCTTCAACTACGCCAGTAACAAAACCTAACAGCACAAATCCAATATGTGAAATTGTTGAATAAGCAAGCATTCGCTTAATGTTTGATTGCATCAATGCAACTAAGGATCCAAGTGCAATCGATAGCACTGCAATAATCATCAATAAATCTGACCAATAATGCTGCAAATCACCTAAACCATCAATTAATAAACGAATTAGTAAAGCTATAGCTGCTATTTTTGGAACAGTTGATAGAAACATTGTGACCGAAGTTGGTGAACCCTGATATACGTCAGGAACCCACATATGAAAAGGAACTGCACCAAGCTTAAAGGCAACACCAATAACTAAGAAAACCAATCCAAAATTAAGAATTAAGGTTTGTTGAGATGCAAGAGTAGAAGCCCTTGCAAAGTTTGAAATTTGGGCAATATCTAAGCTACCAGTTATGCCGTAGATCATTGACATTCCATAGAGTAATAGTCCGGATGCAATTGCCCCTAAAACAAAATACTTAAGAGCAGCTTCAATTGCAACAGCACGGTCTCGTGCTGAAGCAATAAGTGCATACAAGGACAACGACATTATTTCTAGACCCATATATAAAGTAAGAAGGCTATGTCCAGAAACCATTACCATCATTCCTAAAATCGACATCAGCGCAAGAATAAAATATTCATTTCTAAGTAGTTCGTGTGCTTTAAGGTAATGGCGGGTGTACACAAGGGCAATGATTGCAAAGCCCATTATGAAAACCTTAAAGGTTGAGCCCATAGTATCAAGAACAAAAGTGCCACTAAAAATTATCGCACTTTCACCAATTAAATCAAACGCCAACCAACCTGTAATGATAAGTGCCAGTTGTGTTAAGTAATAAGTGAGAGGCTTCAAACGCTCACTTGCAAATAAATCAAATAATAAAATTATTGATATAGCACTTAACAGAAACAACTCTGGCAAGACGAAAATTAGTTCTGAAACATTAAATTGAAAATTCATCATAATGAAACTGGTAGTTTAGTAGTAAGTGCTTGTTCTAGTAGATTAATAACTGAAGCATGCATTACCTCAATTACTGGTTGAGGATACAAACCCATTAATAATACTGCTGTTGCTAGAATTGCAAAAATACATAATTCTCTGGTATTTATGTCACTCAAAGTACTTACATCAGGGTTATTAATTGGCCCCCAAAAAACACGTTTAACCATCCATAATGTATATGCTGCTCCAATAATTAATGTCGTAGCAGCCAAAAATGCAAACCAAAAGTTAGCCTGCAATGCGCCAAGAATAACCATAAATTCTCCTACAAAACCAGATGTTCCTGGTAAGCCGGCATTTGCCAATGCAAAGAGGACAGCAAACCCTGTAAATTTAGGCATCGAATTTATCACGCCCCCATAGGTAGAAATTTCTCTAGAGTGAAGTCGATCATATAGAACACCAACTACCAAGAACATAGCTGCTGATATAAATCCATGTGAAATCATTTGAATCATCGCACCCTCTAAACCAAGGTAAGCACTTTCAATACTTGAACCATTAATAGAAACAAGTTGACCATCAGCACCCATTTTCATAATCGAAAATACCACAAATACACCAAGAGTAACAAAGCCCATATGTGAAATAGATGAGTATGCAATTAGCTTCTTCATATCTTTTTGAACTAGAGCAACAAAACCGATATAGACAATTGCAATCAATGAAAGAATTATCACAACAGTAGCAAATGAAGATGAAGCGTCAGGCGTAATAGGAAGTGAGAAGCGGAAAAAACCATAGCCTCCCATTTTAAGCATAATGGCCGCAAGAATAACGGAACCACCTGTTGGTGCTTGGACGTGTGCATCTGGAAGCCAAGTATGTACAGGAAACATTGGAACTTTGACTGCGAAAGCCAAGAAAAAAGCCCAAAAAATCCAACTCTGTTGAGTCAACGTGAGAGGCAAAGTGTACATATCAGCAATAGCAAATGACCCACTTAAATTGTACATATAGATGAGAGAAACTAACATGAAAACAGAGCCCAAGAAAGTGTACAAAAAGAATTTAATTGAAGCATAGACACGATTTTGTCCACCCCAAACGCCTATGATAAGAAGCATTGGTATGAGTGATGCCTCCCAAAAAACATAAAACAGCATAGAATCCATTGATGAAAAAACACCAATAATGAGACCTTCCATCATTAAGAAAGCAGCCATATAATCAGCTACTCTATTTTTTATTACTTCCCAACCAGCAATAATAACCAATACTGTTGAGAAGGTAGTGAGAATAATAAGTGGCATGGAAATGCCATCGATACCTAAATGATAAAAGACATTAAATTGGCCTATCCAGCTAGCCTTTTCAACAAACTGCATTGCAGAAGTCGAAGTGTCAAAATCTAGGAATAAATTTACTGATAAAACAAAAACTAATATAGAAATAAAAACACTAACCCAGCGAGCAATAGCAATTCTATTATTGCCTATTAATAGAACCAGGACAGCACCTAGAATGGGAAACCAAATCAATAAACTTAGTAATGAATCCATACTAATATCCTAACTATAAAATGAATAATCAGATGCAACGAGAACCCATCCCAATACAAGCATCAAACTTATAATCATAAAAAATGCGTAATGGTAGACATACCCAGTTTGAACTGGGCGAATAAAGGAACCTACAAAACGTGCAAACCTTGCACTGCCATTAACTAATAGTTGGTCAATAATTGCCATATCTGAAATTTTCCACAATAAGTTACCAAGCTTTAACGCACCACGAACAAAGATAATTTCATTAAACCTATCAAAACCATACAATGAAACTAATACATAATTTATACGTTTAAATCTTCTTTGAATGACGTCCGCCCACTCCGTTCTGTATAAAGAAAATAACCAAGCTGTGGCGATCCCACCTACCATCATCCAGAATGGAAGTGTCATAACAGAGTGAGAAATAAGTGAAAATGCAGAGTGAAAGTGATGTTTAAGCTTTGCTACTGACTCATGAGATGTATCAATATAGATTCCATTGTCCAACCATCCACCAAAAAGCATCGGCTCAATTGTAAAATATCCAATGACTACGGATGGTATTGCAAGCAATATCAAAGGCACTGTAATAGATGGCGCTGTCTCATGCAGATGTTCTTCAGTATGTTTATCTACTCTTGATTCTCCATGAAAAACTAAAAATAAAAGTCTCATACTATAAAAGGCAGTAATAAAAACGCCCAAAACAACAGCAAAGTACACCCATCCAGAAAATGGCAGTTCTGAGTAATGAACAGCCTCAATAATCATATCTTTTGAATAGAAACCTGCAAATCCAGGAAAACCAATCAACGCCAAAGTTCCTAATAGTGAGGTAATGTAAGTTATTGGCATTTTCTTTCTAAGACCGCCCATTTTTCGAATATCTTGTTCGTGATGAAGGGCAACGATAACGGAGCCGGCAGCTAAAAAAAGTAGTGCCTTAAAAAACGCATGAGTCATCAAATGAAAAATTGCAACAGAGTATGCACTAACGCCTAACGCAACAGTCATATAACCTAGTTGAGAAAGGGTTGAGTATGCTACAACTTTTTTAATATCATTTTGAACAATGCCTAATAAACCCATAAATAAGGCAGTGATTGCACCTATAATCATCACCACTGTTAGAGCAACATCACTTAACTCAAATAATGGAGACATACGTGAAACCATAAAGATTCCAGCAGTTACCATGGTTGCTGCGTGAATTAGAGCTGAAATTGGAGTAGGTCCTTCCATCGAGCCTGGGAGCCATACATGCAGGGGCACCTGAGCTGACTTACCCATTGCGCCAACAAAAAGAAGTAAGCAAACTACCGTTATAGCAGAAAAATCACCAAACAAAGTTAGTCCAATAATTTGGTCTTTTTGACTAAATGTTTCTGCATAGTCAAGGGTCCCAAAGAACATCAGAATCAACGCGATACCTAAAAGAAAACCAAAGTCACCAACCCGGTTTACAATAAAAGCTTTTAAGTTGGCTTCAATAGCAGACTCCTTATGATGCCAAAATCCAATTAGAAGATATGAAACAAGTCCGACAGCCTCCCAACCAAAAAATAACTGCATAAAGTTATTAGACATTACCAGTGTAAACATGGCAAAGGTAAAGAGGGAAATATAGCTAAAGAATTTAGTGTAACCCTCATCCTCATGCATATAGCCAATTGTATAAATATGAACCATTAATGAAACAAATGAAACAACTACAAGCATTACAGAAGTTAAATTATCAACAAGAAAACCAAAGCTAATATTAAGCCCGCCAATTTGCATCCATGTATAAATATTTTGATTAAAAATCTCTCCCTCATTAAGCACATGATGATTAAAAACATAAAGAGAAAGAACTGTTGAGATAGTAACGCCTAGAATAGTAATTGAATGAGATAATGTTCTTCCTAGTCTATTACCGGCAAGCCCAACAACGATTGACCCTATTAAAGGTGCAAGTACAATTGTCAAATAAGTATTAAGCATAACTATCCTTTCAAAGTGTTAGTTACGTCAATATCAATCGAGCCACGACTTCTAAACATCAAGGTCAAAATAGCAAGACCTATAGCCACTTCTGCAGCGGCTACTGTCAAAATAAAGAATACAAATATTTGCCCAGCAAGATCTCCGCTGAAGTATGAAAAAGCAATAAAATTAGTATTAACAGCTGCCAAAATTAGCTCAACACACATCAACAACATAATGATGTTTGTTCTATTTATAAATATTCCTGCAAGCCCTATACAGAAAACGATAGAACTTAAAATCAGATAATCAGATAGAGCGATCATTTTGACTCCTTAGATGATTTAGGCTTTATCGAAGCAAACCTCATTCTATCTTTAGCCTGAACATTGACTTGCTCAGAAATATTTTGTTTTTTACTTCTAAGTTGATTCCTATGAACGAGTGTAATTGCTGCAATAATTGCAATTAAGAGAAGAATTGCTGCCAATTCAAAAGGGTAAACATAAACAGTATATAGTTGCTCAGCAATAGCTGTAATATTACTGTATGAAGCGTCATGTCTTTCGGGAACCCCTATCACCTCTAAATCAAACTGTCCAGCGTTAAGAACCAACACCATCTGCGCAATAACAACTATAGAAACAAAAATTCCTAAAGGTAGGTAGCGAGTGAACTGAGCCCGTAGGGTCGACTTATCAGTATCGAGCATCTTAATAACAAACATAAATAACACCATAACGGCGCCAACATAAATCAAAATAAGTGTGATTGCTAAAAACTCAGCCTCAAGCAGTAACCACAAACTAGCAGCACTAAAAAACGTTAATATTAATAACAAAGCGGCCTTTGCAGTATTTCGTGCAGTAATCATCATCACTGCACTAGTGACAAAGAAAAAGGAAAAAATATAAAATAAAACTGATGTAAATTCCATAGTTAACTATTACTTATATTTAGAATCTTCAAGTCTAGCTTTACTGATCGCTTTTTCATTCTCATTACCTATAGCTAGCAAACTTTTTTTATCAATAATGCTTCCTTCTCTTGATTCAAATGCGTAATCAAATATATGCGTTTCTACAATTGCATCAACTGGACATGCCTCTTCACAAAAACCACAAAAGATACATTTAAATAAATCAATATCGTACTGCGTTGTTCTTCGCGTACCGTCTTCTCGCGCTTCTGATTCAATAGTGATAGCATTTGCTGGACATACAGCTTCACAAAGCTTACATGCAATACACCTTTCTTCTCCATTTGGGTATCGACGAAGCGCATGCAAACCTCTAAATCTGGGTGAAATAGGGGTTCGCTCTTCAGGGAACTGAACAGTAATATTATTATTTATAAATTCTTTACCAGTGACCTTAAGGCCTGACCTAAGCTCACCTAAACCAAAATCTTTTACTATTTTTTTGACTTTTTTTATCATATCTCTTTCTCCTTAAAACCAAGGCCCTATATGAAGCTGTGTCATCAATGCAACCACAAAGATCCACACAATTGTCAAGGGTAAGAAAATCTTCCAACATAAGCGCATAATCTGGTCATACCTAAACCTTGGAAAAGAAGCACGGATCCAAAAGTAAAGGAATAAAAAGAAGCTCATCTTTACTAACAACCAAAATAAATCTGGCACAAATTCAAACCAACCTTCAAGGTAAGGTATGCCTTCAAATGGCGAGTGCCAGCCACCGAAAAACAATAGAACTGCCAACATAGCCATAAAAATCATGTTGAAATATTCAGCCATAAAGAATAAAGCAAAAGGCATTCCGGAGTACTCAACATGAGTACCGCCAACAATTTCTGACTCCCCCTCTACAACGTCAAATGGAGCTCGATTTGTTTCGACTAAAGCGCCTATCCAAAATACTATCATCATTGGAAAGAGAGGTATCCAATACCAATTCAAAATTCCCCCAGCCTGCTTTGCCACTACCGTATTTAAATTAACAGAACTCGCAATCATTACCACTGTAACAAGAACGAAACCAATCACAAGCTCATAAGAAATCAGGAGTGCGGTACTTCTCAATGCTCCTATGAGTGGGTACTTCGAGTTAGATGCCCATCCTGCAAGAACAATACCATATACGCCAACTGAGCCTATCGCCATAACATAAAGCAAGCTCACATCAAGATTAGCAATATAGAAACCTTCTCCTAGAGGAACAACTGCCCAAACAGCAACTGCAGGCACAAAAGCCAGAACAGGGGCTAAAAGAAATAGATAAATATTCGACTTAGAAGGAAAAATAATTTCCTTAAACATCATTTTAAAAACATCTGCAAATGGCTGCAATAACCCATGCGGTCCGACTCGATTTGGACCAATTCTAAGCTGCATAAAACCAATAACCTTTCGCTCTGCATAGGTCATATACGCCATCATAATGATTAATGGAAAAATAAGAGCTACACCCTTAATTAAAATAATCACTATTACTGCTAATCCGCCGTCAAACCAAGGGATTAGTTGATGGATGCTGTCTACGAATGATTGCCACATAGTCAATACTCCCTAGCCTTGTCTCGATTGATAAGTATGAACAAACACGCAACCTTCTGCAACTGAATCATTAATAGAAACAGGTACTCCATGATACAAATCACCTTCTGAAAGTTTTAGCTCTTTTGCTGTTAAATCAGAAACAAATGCATCATTGATCTTTCCAATTTGGGTTTCTTGAAGAGCTTTAGCTTTTCTAGTAATGGCATCAGAAGCGTAAGGTGAATTCTGCCAATGAGCAGTAACTTGAGAATCTTCAGATACTTCTATGTTTACTTCACTATTGTTATCAACAGTAATATCAATTGAAAGAGCATCATCAGCCACTTGGCTTGAATCGGTATAGTCGAAACCTTCAAATCCTAACAAGTCTGCAAGTACCTTTATAATTTTCCAACCAGGCTTTGAATCACCGGGACTTGAAACAGAAGCACTGAATGATTGCGCTACGCCATCAAAATTAATGTGGGTTCCAGAGCTTTCATAAAAACATGCTAAAGGCAATATAACATCCGCGCTAGAAAGTGTTTGTTCATCCTCAAAACTATTAAGTGAAACAACAAATACATTTTTTTTATTAAAAGTATCAGTCGCCAACTTGGAGCTGATAAAGTCATAGTTAGGATCAACATCCATTAACAAAAATGACTTAGTATCGCCTGAAAGCATCGAAGTTACATCACTCCCACCGTTGGCAGGCTTAAAGCCAACTCTCTCTGCAGAAAGTGAGTTACCAGTGAGACTTAAATTAGCGATTTTTGCATTGGATAAAGCTGCAATTTCAGAAATAAGGCCTACAACATTTGAAGAAGAGGGATTGCTATTTATATGCTCACCTAAAATAATTACTGGATTTTCAGCAGCGATTAGGTCATCAGCAATCTTATTGTGAGTTACATCAGTTTTGGTCTTAGATAAATATTTTGGTAAAGTCGTTCTAGTCTTCTCATGTAAAGACTTTAAAACAGACTGAAGCATTGAAACAGTTCTTTGAGGCGCAGACAATACCTCCAAAGAAATTCCATAATTAAAATCAAACTTTTTAATATTAATCGTATTTACAGAGGCACCACTCAGTGTTGCTTTTCTTATGCGATGATTAATCATTGGCTGTTCTAATCGTAAGTATGAATTAACAATTAAAGCGTGGTCTATTGACTCTAACTCAGCTAGAGTGATAGTTGAAGACAAAGAGTTATCTATACTAAGATCTGCTTTATCTAATCGGTAATCAATATTTTCTGAGCCAAAACTTCGAGTCAGCTTTTGCAGTAAATAAAATTCCTCAAGTGTAGAGTGTTTTGAAGCTAATACACCAAATTGACTCGGCATTTGTGTATTTTCCTTCAAACCACTTACAGCAAAATCAAGAGCTACTTCCCAGCTCACATCCTGCCACTCATTGTTCTTTTTAATCTTAGGACTTAAGGACCGGCTTTCATGATTTAAGCCTTCATATGAAAAACGATCACGGTCAGAAATCCAAGTCTCATTAACTACCTCATTATCTCTTGCAACGACTCTTTTAACCTTACCTCTATAGGTTTGAGTATAAATATTTGACCCTACCAGATCATGCCTTGCAATACTTTGAATGGCATTCATTTGCCAAGTTCTAGCCTCATACCTAAAAGGCTTCGAAGTCAGAGCGCCTACTGGGCAGACATCAATCATATTTCCAGAGAGTTCGGACTGGATGCCTTCAGTTAGGAAAGGTTCAATTTTTACATCTTCACCCCTACCAGTTAGCCCCATCTCAACAATACCTGCAACTTCAGCGCCAAAACGAACGCATCTAGTGCAATGAATACATCGAGTCATGTCCGTTTGAATCAATGCGCCAATGCCTTTATCTGCAACTATGCGCTTACCTTCATTAAACTTTGATACATCAGAGCCATAATCCATTGCAACATCTTGGAGTTCGCACTCGCCACCCTGATCACAAATTGGGCAGTCAAGTGGATGATTAATTAGTAAAAACTCCATCACTGCCTTTTGTGCATTCTTTGCTTTATCGTTTTTGGTATAAATTTTCATACCATTTGCTACAGGTGTAGAGCAAGCAGGCTGTGCTTTAGGATTACCTTCAATATCTACTAGGCACATTCTGCAGTTTGCAGCAACTGATAACTTTTTATGGTAACAAAAACGAGGAACATCTATCCCCTCTCTGTCAGCAATTGAGATAATAGAATCACCTTGATTAGCGTTAACTAGTTTGCCATCAATTTCAAATTCAATATCAACCATCAATTTCCACCATGCTTTTACCGTGCTTGATATAGTACTCAAACTCGGGCCTAAAATGTCTTATAAAACTCTCAACTGGTGTTGCAGCTGCATCACCAAGCGCACAAATTGTATTGCCAATTATTTTTTCTTGGACAGACATAAGTAGATCTAAATCATCACTTTTTCCATTACCATCTAGTATGCGCTGTAACATTCTATATAACCAACCAGTACCTTCCCTACATGGAGTGCACTGACCACAAGACTCGTCATAATAAAAATGCGCTAAACGTGTCAAGGTTTTAACCATACAAGTACTATCATCCATAATAATTACTGAGCCAGCGCCGAGCATTGATCCAGCATTTTCAATACTGTCATAATCCATCGTCATTTTCATTGCAGTCTTTGCCGTTAATAAGGGCGTGGATGAGCCGCCTGGTATTACTGCCTTAAGTTTTCTGCCTTTTTTAAGACCTCCAGCCAATTCCAACAGTTCACTAAAAGGTGTTCCCATAGGGACTTCAAAATTAGCAGGCTTTCTAACATTGCCAGTTACCGAAAAGCACTTCGTTCCACCTGAATTTTCAACTCCTAAATCTGCAAACCATTGTCCACCTCGAGAAAGAATTTCAGGGACTGAGGCAAAGCTCTCAGTATTATTAATAGTTGTTGGTTTGCCATATAATCCAACATTAGCTGGAAAAGGTGGCTTAAATCTGGGTTGACCTTTCTTACCCTCAAGTGACTCCAACAAAGCAGTCTCTTCGCCACAAATATAAGCTCCAGCACCAAGGTGAGTATAAAGATCAAAACTAACACTGCTGCCCATAATATTAGTACCTAATAATCCGGCATCATAAACGTCCTTTATAGCCTCTTCAAAGCGATAATAGGGTTCCATAAACTCACCCCGAATATAGTTGTAACCAACCGTTGCATTCATTACGTATCCCGCGATTGCCATACCTTCGATGACAGAGTGAGGGTTGTATCTAAGTATATCTCGATCATGACAGGTGCCTGGCTCTCCTTCATCAGAATTACAAACGACATATTTTTGCCCCTCTTGATTGCGAGGCATAAAGCTCCACTTTAAACCAGTTGGAAAGCCAGCACCTCCTCGACCTCTCAATCCTGAAGTTTTTAACTCGGCAAGTATCTGATCAGGAGAGAGTTCACCATTAAGAATTTTACGCCACACTTTATAGCCGCCTGTCAACTCATAGGTTGCAAGGCTGGCAGGGTTTTCTTTATCTAAGTTTTTAAAACAAACTTCATTCATTTTAGATTACCCAAAATCTCATCAATTTTTTTAGTCGTTAAATGTTCATAGTATTGATCACCAATCTGGCACATTGGGCCTCCAACGCATGCACCCAAGCATTCAACTTTTTTGACACTTACTAAGCCATTTTTACTTATCTCACCAGTTTTTACTTCTAGCTTTTCTTCTAAATAAGAGATTAAATCATCCGAACCATTGAGCATGCAAGATATATTGTGACAAAAGCGAATAACGTATTTGCCTACAGGCTTATGGTTATAGTTCTCGTAAAAAGTGGCAACCTCTTGAACGCTAATTACTGGCATACCCAGATAACCCGCAATTTCTTTAATTAACTCATTTGTCAAGCTGCCATTATTCTCTTTCTGAACAATCGTTAAAGCCTGCATAACTGCAGAGCTCTCTCTTCCTTCAGGATATTTTTTTACCCAAAAATCAATTTCTTTTTTTGACTGATCAGAAATCATCTATCAACCTCCCCAAAAACAATATCTTGAGTACCAATAATAGTCACAACATCAGAAAGCATATGACCTTTAGACATCTCGTCCATTGATGCAAGATGGGAGAACCCTGGTGCTCTAATTTTTATTCTGTAAGGCTTATTAGCTCCATCTGAAACTAGGTAGATACCAAACTCTCCTTTAGGGTGCTCAACAGCTGAATAGACTTCACCTTCTGGCAAACAGTAGCCTTCAGTGAATAATTTAAAGTGGTGAATCATTGATTCCATATCGTCTTTCATATTGCCACGTTTTGGCGGAGCTACTTTATGATCATCGGACATTACAGGTCCAGGATTAGCCTTCAGCCATTTGACACACTGACTGATAATTCGAGTAGATTGACGCAACTCTTCCATACGAACAAGGTAGCGATCATAACAGTCGCCGGTTACGCCAATAGGGATATCAAATTCCATTTTTTCATAAACCGAATAGGGCTCATTTTTTCGAATATCCCACTCAACACCTGAACCTCTTAGCATTGGTCCAGTAAACCCAAGTTGTTTTGCTCGATCTGCACTAACAATACCAATATTAACCAGTCTCTGTTTCCAAATCCTATTGTCGGTCAATAAATCAGAATACTGCTTTATATTTTTAGGAAATTTATTTGCAAAATCTTCAATAAAATCTAGCAAGGAGCCTTGTCGATTCTCATTTATCTCCTCCAGTTTCTTTGCACTTCGTAATTTCGACTCAAGATATTGAGGCATCTTTTCAGGTAAATCTCTGTAAACACCGCCTGGCCTATAATAGGTTGCATGCATACGCGAACCACTAACTGCCTCATAACAATCAATAAGGGTTTCACGCTCCCTAAATGCATACAAAAATACACTCATCGCTCCAACGTCAAGGGCGTGAGTTCCAAGCCACATAAGATGATTCATAATCCGAGTAATTTCATCAAACATGACGCGAATATACTCAGCTCTTTCTGGAACCTTAAGTCCTAGCATTTTTTCAATTGCCATCACATATGCATGCTCATTGCACATCATAGATACATAATCAAGCCGGTCCATATATCCTATAGATTGGCTATAGGGTTTAGACTCAGCTAGTTTTTCTGTGCCGCGATGCAAAAGTCCAATATGCGGATCTGCTCTCTCAACTACCTCACCATCCAACTCAAGAATTAATCTCAGAACGCCATGTGCTGCAGGGTGCTGTGGCCCGAAGTTAAGGGTGTAATTTCTCATCTCTGACATAACTACTTCCTGATTACTCTTGGGACATTAACATTAGGCTCAATGCTAACGGGCTCATAAACCACTCTGCCTAATTCTTCATCATAACGCATCTCAACCTCACCAATCATTGGGAAGTCTTTTCTAAGCGGATGACCAACAAAACCATAGTCGGTCAATATTCTTCTTAAATCTGTATGATTTTCAAATAAGATACCAAAAAGGTCAAAGGCTTCTCTTTCAAACCAATCAGCTGAGTTCCAAATATTGGTAACTGACTGAATCATTAAGTTGTCTAAAGATAGCAAAGCTTTAACCCTTAATCGCTGATTATCTTCTACTGAAAGCAAGTGATAAATAACACCAAAGCGCTGCTCTTTGTGGACTGAAGATTGTTGCGCTTGTCTTGCCCTACTAAAACCAGATGAACTTGCATTGCCATTCCAGTCAGATTCGCCGTAAGTGAGATAATCTATTCCACAAAGGTCAATCAAGATAGAAAAATTGAAGTCGTCCCTTAATTGCTTACAAACATCAATGACATCTTCACTATTAATTACCAAGGTCAGTTCCTCAAATGATTCGCTTATGCTGTTTTTTCCAAAGGCTTTGACTAATTGTTTTTTTAACTGCTTCATAGTTTAAGTTCGAGCAATGGTGTTGGTTCTTCGGATTTTATCTTGCAACTGAAGAATTCCATACAAAAGAGCTTCCGCCGTTGGAGGGCATCCAGGCACATAAATGTCGACAGGAACAATACGATCACAGCCTCTAACGACCGCATAAGAATAGTGGTAATAGCCACCACCATTAGCACATGAACCCATTGAAAGGACATACTTTGGTTCAGGCATTTGATCATAAACTTTGCGAAGTGCAGGCGCCATCTTATTCGTCAAAGTACCGGCAACAATCATTAAATCAGATTGACGAGGAGTTGGACGGAAAACAATACCAAATCGATCAAGGTCGTATCGTGATGAGCCCGCCTCCATCATTTCAACTGCACAACAGGCAAGACCAAACGTCATCGGCCAAAGAGATCCTGTACGCGCCCAGTTAATTACTTTGTCAAGTGAAGTAGTGACAAAGCCTTCCTTCATTAAACCATCAATAGCCATATTAAGTCCTAATTACTCCCACTCTAGTGCACCTTTTTTCCACTCAAAGATAAAACCAACTACCAGTAATAGTAAAAAAACAGACATAGCAATAAATCCAAACCAGCCTAGCTTTGCTTGAACAACTGCCCATGGAATGAAAAATGCAACTTCCAAATCAAAAAGAACAAATAAAATAGCTATCAGGTAATAGCGGATATTAAAGTGCATTCTTGAGTCATCAAATGCTGGAAATCCACACTCAAACTGAGAGTTTTTCTCGTCATCTGGATTACTAGGACCAAGAAGATAACCAACCAGCGTCAAGCCAACTCCAAAGGCGATTCCTAAGAATATAAAAACGATAATTGGTAAATAATTTTCGAGCACTGTTTATCCTTAACTAAACAACGCAATATTATAACAAAATAATCACAAAACAGCTACAAAAATAGTCTTCAAAAATCGCAAAAAGACAGGAAAATACTTTACATATTAATCTGCGTACCACCTACTGTAAGCATGTCAACTTTTAAACTCGGTTGACCAACACCAACAGGAACACTTTGGCCATCCTTTCCACAAACGCCGACACCAGGATCAAGTTTAAGGTCATCTCCAACCATTGAAATTTGGTGTAGCACTTCATCACCTGCTCCAATGAGTGTTGCCCCTTTTATAGGACTGGTGATTTTTCCATTTTTTATTAAGTAGGCTTCATTTGCTGAAAAAACAAATTTTCCTGAGGTAATATCGACCTGACCTCCATCAAAGTTTTTTGCATAAATTCCATCTTCAACTGATGAAATCATATCCTTAAAATTATCCTTACCATTTAACATATACGTATTGGTCATTCTGGGCATCGGAATGTGGGCGTATGATTCACGTCTACCATTACCAGTACTAGGCTGTCCCATGAGGCGACCATTCAGCTTATCCATCATATAACCCTTCAATATGCCATTCTCTATAAGTGTCGTCTCTTGAGTCGGAGTGCCTTCATCATCTATTGTCAAACTACCACGACGATTTGCTATTGTGCCATTATCGACAATAGTGCATTTGTTACTAGCCACTCGCTCACCAATTTTTCCACTAAAAACAGAACTTCCTTTGCGATTAAAGTCACCCTCTAAACCGTGCCCTATTGCCTCATGAAGCAATACACCAGGCCAACCAGATCCAAGAATAACAGGCATCTTTCCTGCAGGCGCGTCGCCCGACTCTAGTGACACAAGTGCTAAACGGAGGGCTTCCTTGGTGTATTTTTCAGCTAGCGAGTTGCTTGCAAAGTAACCGTAATCATAACGACCTCCACCTCCGCTTGAGGCCTGCTCAATTCTGCCATTATGCTCAACAATAATAGTAACACTTACTCTAACCATAGGCCTACAATCTATTTGATAAACGCCATCTGTTGAAGCTATTAAGACCTCGGTATAAGATCCAGATAATGAAGCACTAACTTGAACTACCTTAGGTTCTTTTCTAGCAATTGAATTAATTTGCCTAAGTAAATCAACCTTCTCTTCTGAAGTTAAACTATCAAGTGGGCTTAAAGCAGGATACTTAGAAGGGTAATTTACAGTTTTTAGGATTTTCGAACTTCCCTTCGATGAACCATTAGATATACCTTTTGCAAAATCTACAGCACCCTGAATTGCTCTAATATTAAGGTCATCTGAATAGGAAAAACCAGTTTTATCGTCAGAGACGCATCGAGCTCCTACGCCATGACTAATGTTATATGAACCATCCTTAACGATTCCTTCATCCAAAACCCAAGACTCTGCCGCTGAATGTTGAAAATATAGATCAGAGTAGTCAGAGCGAGTCTCTGATAATGAATTTAACAAGTTATAAACTTCGCCTTCATTGATGCTGTGATCATTAAGTAGTTGATTAATCATAAAACCTTAACTCCATCTAATTTTTCAATAATAGGCTCAGACCAAGGCCCTGTAATAATAAAAGTAATTTCAACAACATTATCAAATAACCCACCAATAATCTCGCCGCCAAAAAGCATTTTATCTGCTGCCCATATTCCAAATCCAGCCAAACCTCCACCAGCCAAGTAGGTAGCCAGTGGAATAGTGTCTGCAATAGATGGCTGAACATTTGCAGCTAAATTATAGTCTTGTTTAATTAGGTCTACAAATCCAGTTAATTCAATATCACTCTCTTCACTCTCAACAAGAAAATAATCTACCTTAGCTATTCCATCCTTAAATAAAATGTTAGCATTAATTTGATCATAAACATAACCCTGCTCTCTCAGTTCACTTCTTGACAGTCTTAATCTATTAGCAATTGTCTCTAAATTAATAAATGAAAGAAGTTTAAAAAGGTTAGGGTCTTGATTGGTAAAAACACCTTTTGCAACATCTGCTTTCATAAAACCACTTACTTTTTGAGTTGAGGCTTGCCATGGATCACAATCACAATACAATCGTAAGTCTACATTAAAGCTGCCACCTATTACAGGCTCATTCACTCCAAATTTAACTAGAAAATTAGACAAGTTGTCGTTTGATGCTTTGGCTCTCAGTGCGGTTTTTCCATTAAGCCAACTTCCATTAAAAATTAAATCTTCATCACTAAGACCTATATTTTCAAAAATAAGGTTTTTAATTTCCATAACATTTTCATGATTTATTAAATCTGCCTCAATATTTGGAATGGATTTTCCATTGATTTTGGCATTACTGGAAGTCAAATGGAAGCTAGGAAAAATTTTGGGAGTTAATTGCCAATTGTTAATACTCTCAATACTTGAAACACTTAGGTTATCCAATTGAATATTATATTTGCCATTTTCATCAATCACTAAGTTGACATCGGCATAAAGATCTTTTGCCTCAATTACACTCTGCCACTCCTTATTCGATTTCTTACTAATATAGGCATCAGTATTGCTATCTAAATGACTCATTTTTACTCTGAATTTAGCTTTCTTTTCATCAACCCAATCTCTAGGATTTATTGATATCTGAAACAACTCTCCACCAATTAATCCTTTACCCTTAGTTCTAATCAAACCATCGTTAAGCGAAATTTGCGAACTAAAATCATCTACTAATAATCCTCCATTTAGAACACTTAATGCGTTTTCAGATGCGTACATATCAAAAGCAATCTTAACTTTTTGATTATTATTTTTTTGAAGTGGAATCACTAAATTAACGTTACCCCAAAGCTTTCCATCAAGTTCGAAATCATTTAGGTATTTTTTAAATTTTAAAGGTACGACTGAGTGTTCTATAAATGTAGAAATTTTTTTGCTTCTAGAATTGAATCTTGCATTTAATGATAATTCAGAATCGGGTTGATTAAAATCTCTAGTAGTAATACTTAAATAATTCAAGTCTATGTCATCTAGTTTTGCTTTATTAGCTATGATTTTCAAGTAATTATTTGAAAACGTTACCTTTGCATTTAGACTATTAATAGAAGGCCATTCGGGGTTAATATTTAAATTAGCATCATTTAGGTTAGCGGAAAATTTTGTATTTGGAGCTTCAAGGTCGCCTGACATATTAAAACGAGTTGTCAGCATTACATCAGTCAACACTCCCTCGGTTATAACTTGGTTTAACCAGATCGCACCCTCAGTGTTGGCGAGTGTCTCAGGTATATTTTGATTAATTTTGGATATATCAATCTGATCAATATAACTCTCAAACTCGAGATAGACTTTATTTTGCTGATTAAAAATCTTAAGTTGGGCTGATAGATTGAAGTCATCATTCTTTATTGAAAAAGGAATAATCACAATACGGTCTTCTATTGCCCTTGCGACATCAATACTGGTATTAATATTCACTGCACTCCCAAGCTTTGGAACTTGAGAATTACTAAAAATAGATTGATCTCTCATTGATACATTAATCTTTTGTTGATTTCTATTTAATTCTATTGGGGCCAGCTCTACTGGTTGATCTCCAATCAGCCTCGTTCTATTAATCGAAAGAGATTGAAGTGCTAAAAGTCCTGATAGTCCTATACTCGAAAGAACTGAATCAGTATTAATGATAGAAACATACTCATCTAAAGATGAGGCATCGATAACTAACTCATTGATATCAATATGGCCTGGAATTTCAATCCCTTTATATAAAGCCAGTAAATTAATATTCCACCGCAACACATCAATAGAGGCAATCGGACTAAGCCCTACAGCACCAATATCTACCTCTCTCACTGCCAACAAAAGTTCATTGTCTAAAAATTCAAAAGATAACCTTTCTATAGTGACTTGTAATCCGCTAACCTGAGATAATCTTTCCTCTAGTGAAGCCTTAATAGTTTGAGGAAACATAACAAAAAAAGCAATAATAACCAACAATACTAATGAAAATATGGCAGTTAACCATGTACTGATTTTGAGTAAATTAAAGCCTCTAAGGAGAGTTTTTTTAAGCATATTTTTGTTGCATTAAACTGCATGCCATTATAACCAAATGTATAATATTCCGGAATTTAATCTGATTAACAAGGAAGATGTAATGAGTCAAGGTTCTAAAGTTTCATCGAAATTTATGATAGTGATTTGGGTTATTGCTATGCTGTTTATTGGCCTCAAGGCTTTAAACGCTCCTAGCAATGAATCAGCTCACGAAGACACTATGATTGATAGTGCAGCTCTAGAAAGAATAAAACCAATTGGCGAGGTAAGGATTGACAATAGTGTTTCAGTTGCTTCATCTATCAGTTTAGAGCAATCTGAACGTTCAGGTAAAGAAATCTATACTGCTAAATGTCAAAGTTGTCATACCTCTGGTGTTATGGGTGCCCCTAAGTATGCCTCTCTTGAAGATTGGGCGCCAAGAATTGATTTAGGTATTGATAATCTTACTAAGTCTGCTATAGCTGGCAAGGGTGGAATGCCTGCAAGAGGAACCTGTATTGACTGCTCAGACAATGAAATAAAATTAACTGTTCAATACATGATTGATAGCACCAAGTAAAACTTTAATAAAATCTAGGAGCTTAAGGCTTGAAAGACACCGAGGCTCCTATTTTTTTCTACATCACTCCATGGCAATACTCTTCCATTCATAGCAACATATACCCCAGGTTTTAACAACTGTAGTGAACCCAAAGCGCATCCAAAATTAAATAAAGCATCAGAATTACTCACTGTATATGGCACCATAGCACCAAACAGAACGATTGCCTTATTAATCGAGTTTTCTCCCAAAAGTTTTGCAGTATCACACATAGTGTCTGTACCATGGGTAATCAACACTAACTCTTCATCACAATTAATGCAACGATCTAGTATTAAATCTCGGTCCTTATCAACCATATCTAAACTGTCTATAAGTAGAAGTTGCTCTATGGACATATCAACTTCAACTCTAGACCTAGAAATCATTTCCGTAAAATGCGTCTTATCAAACTCAAGCTCTCCATTTGATTGGTTATAGACTTTATCTATAGTGCCACCAGTAATAAGTAATCTAACTTTCATAATATCATTTTGAATAAAAAATTAAGCACTCTTAAGAAATTTGGTAAATCAATTATAGTTTCTCTTTCCAAAAATATCGGTTCCAACTCTGACTAGTGTAGCACCTCTCTCTATTGCCAATTCTAGATCATCAGACATCCCCATAGAAAGGGAGTCAAGATACGAATATTTTGATAGTAATTTTGCCATTTCATTAAAACTATTTGCAGAATTGTGTGGATTTGGAATACACATAAAACCCCTCAAGGAAATGTTGGGTAAACTATTAACTTCTATAATAATCTCATCAATATTTTCAACAAGTAAACCAGATTTGGTTTGTTCTCGGTCAATGTTAATCTGCAATAAAATATTTAAATGGCCTAAATCAGCACCTCTCTGGTCACTAAGTCTCTTTGCAATCTTAAGTCTATCAACACTATGAACCCAGTCAAAATTCTCTGCAATGCTTGCTGTTTTATTTGCCTGAATTGGGCCTATAAAATGCCACGTCAGATTATTACCTTTAAGAGAGGTAATTTTATCTAGAGATTCTTGTAGATAGTTTTCCCCAAAATGGAGTTGTCCTGCATCTATAGCATCTTGAATTTCAGAACTAGACCGCGCTTTACTTACAGCTATTAGCTGTACCTCTTGATTATGCTTGATTGAATCAATTCGGGATTTTACGAATCTTAAATTGCTAGCTATCATTAAAAAACTGATTGCGAATCAAAAACAGGGCCATCAACACAAACTCTTTTCATTGCCGAGCCATTATCGGTTTGCACTTCTACAACACATCCAGCGCAACCACCCACAGCGCAAGCCATATATTCTTCTAACGAGACTTGGCAAGGCAATTTGTAGTCTTTCGCTAATTGAGAAACTGCCTCTAGCATTGGATGAGGTCCGCAAGAAAAAATTTCAACTTTTAGTAAATCATCCTCCGATAAGCTATCTAAATACTCACTAGCTAAGGTAGTCACGTAGCCGTTATAAACACCTTTAAAATTTTGCAAACTAGCTAAGCCACAGGCAATATTCCAGTCTTCTAATAGAGGCATAGTTTTAAGTGTAGAAGAGTAAAAGCCAGCTAAGTTACTTGAAATTGGGGTGAAAGGAAATGGCACTTCAGATCCTAAAATAACATATGGATTATAATAATCATTATCTTTAATATTTTGCGCAATGGCTATTATTGGTGGCATCCCTACTCCGCCTCCAATTAAAAGGGGTATTTTTTTATCCGTCATTTGAAATCCATTTCCAATTGGACCAATAACTGACAACATATCACCAATTTTACGTTTAGCTAATTGCCGAGTTCCCTCTCCAACTATCTTATATAGAAGATCAAAGGTTCCGTTATCTTTATCAACTGACATAATAGATATAGGCCTTCGCATAGCAAGCTGTTCCGATACAGTAATATGAACAAACTGACCAGGCAGAGTTGCCTGTGCAATTTCAGGACAAGATATGGTTAGAATAAATTGCTCAGCTTCGTACCTGTAATGAGCTAATATCTGACACTCATTAACGCTGATTGTGCCCCGGTTGCTATTTGCCATTTCTTGTAATTAGCGTTCCTACACCTGAATCTGTAAAGACCTCTAAAAGTACTGCATGGGAAACCCTTCCATCGATAATGTGGCTCCTCTCAACGCCATTCTCAACGGCTGACAATGCGCAATTAATTTTAGGGAGCATACCTCCATGAACAGTTCCATCATCAATAAGTTTTTTGACAGTTATCGAGTTCAGTCCTGTCACAAGCTCTCCCTCTTCATTCAGCAAGCCCTCAGTATTAGTAAGAAGAATAAGTTTTTCCGCATTAAGTGACTCAGCTATTGCACCTGCGACTAAATCAGCATTGATATTATATGAAAAACCATCCTTACCAACTCCAATAGGGGCAATGACCGGAATAAAGTCACCTTGGAGCAATAAATTGATAACCGAAATATCAATCTGATCTACCTGACCGACATGTCCTAAGTCAATAATTTCTGAGGTAGGCTCAATTTGAGTCTTTAATTTTTTCGCAGTAATGAGTCGACCATCTTTTCCAGTCAGTCCGATAGAATTTCCACCATGTTGATGAATTAAATTTACAATCTCTTTATTGACTAAACCACCAAGAACCATTTCAACAACATCCATGGTCTCACTGTCGGTAACACGCATACCATCAACAAACTCAGTGCTCTTTCCAAGCTTTTCCAGTGTCTTGCCAATCTGAGGTCCACCACCATGGACAACGATGGGATTCATCCCAACAGATTTCATGAGCACTATATCGCGAGCAAAACTTGACTTCAAATCTTCATCAACCATAGCGTTACCGCCATATTTAATAACTATTGTCTTTCCCTTAAATTTTTGAATATAAGGCAAAGATTCTGTAAGAACGTCAGCAATTTTGTGAGATGTCATAAGCTATAAGTGTATAAAAACTAGCGGGTATTTTAACAGCCAACAGCCTTAATGACAGGATTTACCTAATTTTTTTAATCGCCAGTAATTAAAAGGCCAGGGTGTTATGAAACCAAAAAATAATGAAATTGGCAGAACCCAGAGCTTAAATATAGCTCCTCCAGTCAATAAGTAATCAACCAAATTCATCGCCAATTCCATAGAAATCATAGAAATTAAACTCATACCTAATGCAGTTTTTATAGCATTTCCAAAATCGATTGACTGCCGCATCAATATGAAAGTCTCTAACAATATGCTGGTGATAATGCCATTGAGCATTGCCAATGCAAAGATAAACATAACTGAAAAACCACTATCTTGCAATAATGCAATGGTTCCAAAATCGCCAATCGCACAGCCAATTAAACACCATTTAGTATTATTAGCACTCTGGCGCCATGTATGTCTGCATGTCCAAAAATTATCGCTCACTATTTCCACTTTAATAACCTTGATAAATATGTATTGGGTCTAAGACTACAATTATAGTTAAGTAATTGATATAAAACTATATAGACTAGTATTATTAAAGAAAAATCTCCTGTAAATCATTAAGAAAATTAAATCCTTTTTCGCTCGGTTTTATCCAATTATCATTATTCATTAACAAGCCAAGATTTATGGCTTTTTCTAATTTAGGTTTTAAGTTGTCTATTGCCTGTCCCGTTCTAGATTCAAATAATTGAGAACTAAAACCATCCTTCAACCTAAGACTATTGAGCATAAATTCAAAAGCAACATTATCAATTTTTTTTATGTTAGAGTCTAAGGCATTGCTTTGAAATTTTATTAAATAGTCATTCGGAGATTTCGGCTTTAATGTTCGAAAAATACTTTTTGAATTCATATCTGTTATTTTTCCGTGAGCACCTGCACCAATTCCTATATAGTCTCCAAACTCCCAGTAATTTATATTATGTAATGAAGATCTTTCACCATATGCAGAAACCTCGTACTGTCTAAAACCATTTTCTATTAATAATGCTGCTCCTTTTTCTCCCATTTCCCATATTTTTTCCTCTAAAGGAAGTTTTGGCGGAAATTTTGAAAATAAAGTGTTTGGCTCAAGTGTCAACTGATAGAAAGAAATATGGCTAGGACCTAAATTGATAGCATTCATTAAGTCCTCCATGCAAAGCTCAATCGTTTGACTCTTGAGGCCATACATAAGGTCAATATTTATATTATCAAAGCCAACTTTTTTTGCTTCATAAATAGCTCGAGTTGCTTCCTCGCCATTATGTATCCTTCCTAAGAATTTCAATTGGTCATTGTTAAAAGATTGAACACCAATAGACAGACGGTTTATCCCAGCCTCTCGAAACTGAGCAAATTTTTCTACTTCGAAAGTTCCAGGATTTACCTCAAGTGTAATTTCAATACTCTTAGTTAGCGATAGCCTCTTTTTTAAACCATCAAATAACTCTAAAATATCACTAACACTCATAAGACTTGGTGTCCCTCCACCAATAAATATTGAATGAATTTTTCGATTTTGTAGGTACTTTAGCTCATTATCTAAATCCTTTAATAAGGCTTTAATATAGTCAGTTTGAATCTCTCCCTCATGAGAATTAAAGTCGCAGTAAGGGCATTTCTTAACACACCAAGGATAATGAATATAAAGAGAAAGAGGGGGTAATTCTAACAATTTAATTAGAGGGTAGAAGGTAGTTCAAAAGTTCACTTAAAGCTTGGCCTCGATGTGATAATTGATTTTTCTTCTCGGGCTTAAGTTGTGCTGAAGTACATCCCAACTCTGGTAGATAAAAAATAGGGTCATAGCCAAAACCATTACTTCCAATAGTCTCTCGTAATATCTCACCCTTCCAGTACTTTTCAATAATTATTGGGTTAGGATCATCCGCGTTTTGAACAAACACCATTGCACAACAAAAACGTGCGGTACGATTATCGTATTGATCCATATTTAAAATAAGCTTTGCAATATTCTCATCATCTTTTGCTTGCTCTCCAGCATATCTCGCAGAATAAATACCAGGCTCACCATTTAGCGCATCAACTTCTAACCCAGAATCATCAGCGAGAGCGGATAATTTAGACTGTGAAGAGGCATTTCGAGCTTTAATTAGTGCATTTTCAATAAATGTAGTGCCAGTCTCAGGAATCTCATTTACCTGCATATCATTTTGAGACACTACACTGTAGTAACCCTCTAGCATTGCATTGAGCTCTCTTACTTTGCCTAAATTGCCTGTGGCAAGGATTATTTTTTTCATAGTGTATAATATTTTGAACAGAAAGATGGAGAAGAAATGACCCAAGACGAATTGAAAATTGAGGTAGCTAAAGCTGCACTTAAGTATGTCATTCCAGAGACTATTATAGGCGTCGGAACTGGATCAACAGCAAATTTTTTCATTGATCAACTTGCAACAATTAAAGACTCTATTTTAGGTGTAGTTGCGAGCTCCATTGCTACTTCTAATCGACTTGAAGGTCATGGTATCAATCTTTTTGACTTAAACGAAGTTGAAGAAATTTCAGTATATATTGATGGTGCTGATGAATCAGACCAACAACTCAATTTGATAAAAGGCGGGGGTGGCGCACTGACTCGTGAAAAGATTGTGGCTGCAGTCTCCAAGCAATTTGTTTGTATAGCAGACGAATCTAAACTAGTAAAGGTTATGGGAAACTTTCCTTTACCAGTTGAAGTTATACCAATGTCTTCTAGCTACGTAAAGCGACAAATTATTAAATCAATTGGAGGCGTTCCAGTTTTAAGAGAAGACTTTATAACTGACAATGGAAACTTAATACTTGACATACATGACCTCAACATTGAAGAGCCACAGATTCTTGAGAATAAACTTAATAATATCGTCGGAGTCGTAACCAATGGTCTCTTTGCAAACCGAGGTGCAGACATTCTTCTTTTAGGCTCAGAGAGTGGTGTTAAAACTTTAGTTTCTAATTAATTTTTCTATTTTTTATAATGCTAACTAGAATAAATTACTCTTATCTATAGGTACTAGAAACAATTAATTACTATTTTGTTCAAAAAATATATCAATTATTGATATATTTTCTATACTTTAACTATTTAAACATTTGTGTTATGATTAAATTCGTTAACATTAATTTCACTGAAACATTAAGACCATGACTGACTTCACACCTTATAGCGCTCTTGTTGGAGGAATAATTATAGGACTTTCAGTAGTTTTCTATTTCTTCACTACTGGTAGGCTAGCAGGAATAAGTGGTATTTTTGAAAATGCTATCACTAACAGTGTTAATAGATTTTCTAATCTCTTTTTTTTATTAGGATTAGTTGTTGGGCCTTTGCTTTACTACAATGTCATAGCTCCAAAGGTGTCAATTGCTTTCAATATAACTGATTCATACACTCTGATTATTTTAGGTGGTCTCTTAGTAGGCTTTGGAACAAGACTTGGTGGTGGTTGTACATCTGGTCATGGAATATGCGGAATAGGTAGACTATCAACTAGCTCAATAATAGCCACAGTAATTTTTGTTACTACAGGAATGCTAACTGTTACTATACTTCAACAATTTGGAATCTACTTATGAGTGATAAACTAATCTCTCTTTTAAGCGGAATAATCTTTGGAATAGGGCTGGTCATTTCTGGCATGACAAACCCTGAAAAAGTCTTAAGTTTTTTAAGTATATCTCATAGTTGGAGTGCGGAATATAAATGGGATTATTCTTTAATATTTGTAATGGGAGGCGCCATAATAACTGCAGCTCCATTCTTTTACTTCCTTAAGAATAAAGAAGTTTCATCCTTAGGTCTTAAGATTTCACTACCCGCCAAACAAGATATAGATAAAAAATTAGTTATAGGTGCCTCTTTGTTTGGAGTTGGCTGGGGATTAGTAGGATTTTGCCCTGGTCCAGCAATTTCAGCTATAGCGGTCTTTGATCCTATCGTATTAGTTTTCTTAGTATCTATGGCAGTAGGTGTTTTAGTTAAACAAAATATAATAAAATAAATTTATTAATATTTAATACACGCTTACATAATTTTTTTAGATCTATATGGCAAATCAAACTTTAAATATGTGTGGGTACCCATGCCCCATGCCTATTTTAAAAACAAAGCAAGCTCTTGCAAAAATGCAAACTAAAGAAATAATCACGGTTATTTCTAATGACCAAAGTTCAAAAAAGGACTTTGTTGCTTTCTGCAATCAGTTGGGGCATAAATTAATTTCTCAAGAAGATGATGGAAATAAAATCATCTTTAATATTGAAAAGAAATAGCGCAATAGAACCTTTTATCTGACTTGAACTGATTAACTCTAAGATAATATTGACTGGGGGATTAATTTACCTCCAGTCGACTATTTTCCATCCCTTCTTTCGTGCTATTAATGTTAATTTAGCATCTGCATTAACCACTACTGCATTCTCTACTAGCTCTAAAAGGAGTATATCATTATGGGAATCAGAATAAAAAGTAGAATCCTTTAACGACTCACCATTTCGCTCTAACCATGGCATTAAATTTTCTATCTTACCTGACTTGAAACAAGGAATGCCTGACACCTTTCCGGTGTATCGACCCGATACAATCTCAGGCTCAGTAGCAAGTAAATGATTAATTCCATATCTTTTAACAATTGGCGCTGTAACAAAAGTATTTGAAGCCGTAATAACAAGTACTGTATCTCCATTTTCTTTATGGCTATTAATGCAATCTTGAGCCTTTTCTAAAAAAATAGGCTCAATTTTTTGAGCCATAAATTTAAGATGAAATGCTTCTAATTCATCAATAGAATAGTGCGAGAGAATCTCAAAACTAAACTCTGCCCAGGCATATATATCCAATGATCCTAATTCGTATTGTTGATAAAAATAATCATTCTGTTTTTCAAAGGATTGACGGTCAGAAATTATGCCTTCATCGCATAAAAATTCACCCCACAAGTAATCACTATCTCCACCAATCAATGTGTTATCTAAATCAAAAATCGCTAAAGACATATTTCTATCTCTACAATATTTACAATTTCATCAATTGAATCAACCACCGTTAATAATTCAAAATGCTCTTTACTGACATAGGATTTTTCGACTAACTGCTCTATCCACAGTAACAATGACTTCCAAAAACTTGAGCCATACAAAATTATAGGGATCTGTTTCATTTTGTGTGTTTGCATTAGAGTTAAGACTTCCATCAACTCATCTGCAGTTCCATAGCCTCCTGGAAAATAGATGCAAGCACCAGCATACTTAACAAGCATGACTTTACGAGAGAAAAAGTATCCAAAAGTGATATTCTCATCTAAGTAAGGGTTGCTATTTTGTTCATGTGGCAATTTAATATTAAGGCCTACGCTTTTTGATTTTCCTTCATATGCTCCCTTATTAGTAGCACTCATAATGCCCGGACCACCTCCAGTAAAAACATTATATCCAGCATCTGATAGTGCCTTACCTAACTCATAGGCATCTTTATACAAAGGATCTGAAGACTGAATTCTTGCTGAACCAAAAACTGTTACATTGTTTTTAAAGGGCTCGAGACGCTCCTTTGCAGCCAATAATTCTGCGCCTACAGTAACTAAACTCATAGCTTCGAAAACACAGCCGAGGCAGCACTGATAGTTTTATCAAGGTCATCATCAGTATGAGCTGCAGAAAGAAATCCAGCCTCATAAGCTGAAGGAGCAAGGTATACACCATGGTTTATCATGGCTTTATAGAATTTCTTAAATAATTCAATATCGCAGTTAGAAGCTTGGGAAAAATTAGTTACCTTTTCATCAGAACTAAAAAATAACCCAAACATGCCACCGATACTGTTACTTGTCATCGGTATATTTCTTGCATGAGCAGCAGAAACAATACCTTTAACTAAATATTCTACTCGCCTACCTAAGTTTTTATAAAATGAATTATCGGCTTCCAAAGCACTCAACATAGCTAGACCAGAAGCCATTGAAAGTGGGTTACCAGAAAGAGTTCCTGCTTGATAAACTGGGCCAAGAGGTGCTATCTGATTCATGATGTCTCGTCTACCACCAAAGGCTGCAACTGGCAAACCTCCACCGATTACTTTACCTAGAGCGGTTAGATCAGGGACAACGTTATAAATCTCCTGCGCACCGCCCAAGGCAACACGAAAGCCTGTCATCACTTCATCAAAGATAAGTACAGCACCATAATCATCACAGACTTTACGAAGACCTTGTAAAAAACCTTCTTTAGGTAGTATGCAATTCATATTACCTGCTACAGGCTCAACAATAATGCAGCCAATTTCTTCTCCCATCTTTGAAAAAAGCGCTTCAACAAGTTCCAAGTTATTGTATTCAAGTGTTATTGTATGCTTTGCCAAATCACTCGGTACACCGAGGGAGGTAGGAACGCCTAACGTAAGTGCACCTGATCCAGCCTTAACCAATAAAGAGTCAGAATGGCCATGATAGCAGCCTTCGAATTTTAAAATTTTGTCACGGCTAGTAAAGCCTCGGGCTAAACGAATTGCGCTCATAGTAGCCTCAGTTCCTGAGCTAACCATTCGGACAAGCTCTATTGAAGGCACTAGTTGACACACTTTTTTTGCAAGCGATGTTTCAATTGCAGTAGGAGCTCCAAATCCCAAACCCTTATCTAAAACAGCCTTTACTGCATCAATAATAACAGGATTAGCATGTCCCAAAATCATGGGACCCCAAGATCCTACATAGTCAATATATGAGTTTCCGTCAACGTCATAAAGATAGGCACCGAGACCTCGTTCAAAAAAAATTGGCTCCCCTCCTACTCCATTAAATGCACGAACAGGAGAGTTAACACCGCCAGGTATAAATTCTTTAGCTTCGTTAAATAAAGTTGACGATCGATTCATTAAAACTCCTGAGTATGGATTATAGTTGGATAGTGTTTTAAGTGAGTAATATGTGACCAAACAATGAGAACATTATCCAATAATAATTTCATATTCACAGTTGTTTTTGATAATGCAATTGCACGACTAGTGTCATCTAAAAGTTTAAATAAATATCTTTGAGATGTTTTTTCAATCACTTTATTTAGCTCTAAATTAGCACTATCATATTTTAAGATTTTTAACTTTATACCCTCAGTTAGTAATTGTTGTAAGCAGCTTAATACTTGTAATTCGTCACCATCAAATAATTCCGTTTCACATATTCTAGCAGGGTTTATAGCAATCTCGAGCAATAAGTTCTGCCAATTTTGATATTGAAAAAAGTAATCCCCCTCTAAATCCTCTATAGCTTTAAATGGAACGCCATGAGCACCTTCTAATAGCTGGAGGGCATCAAAGTCAGCTCTTACTTCTTTATCAATATTTTGTGAAAGCCAACTAGCACTTTCCTGGTCATATGTTGGATTAATATGAACAGATTGGCAACGAGATAATATAGTAGCTGGAAGGGAGTTGGCATTGTGAGCCAATAGAATGATAAGAGTATTTCTTCTTGGCTCTTCTAAAGTTTTCAAGAGGCTATTCGCAGCATTCACATTCATTTGATCAGCATAGAAAATAACACCAATCTGAAGCGTATCGGCAGTTTTTCCCAATGACTCACAAAATGCGCGCACTTGGTCAACTCGAATATCTTTAGATATAGCGCCTGAATCGTTTAACTCATTACGGCAATAAATTAAATTTGGATAATAGGATCGACGAATTAATACACTATATTCCAAAACCTCTCTAGGATTATCCTTCTTTAAAGTTAAACAGAGCTCGCATTTACCACAAGATTGTTCTTCACAAAGAAGTGTCTGAATAAGTTTCTGAGCAAGCTCGAATTTACCTATTTTTTCAACACCAGTAATAAGTAATGCGTGAGGAAAATGATTTTGATCAATCATTTTTTTAAGTTTTGAGTAAGCACTTTTATGCCATGGCAAAATCATAGTGACTCTAAAAGAGATTGAATTTGACTCTGAACTTCATCAATAGATCTTGAAGCATCAATTAATTTTATTCGCTCTGGATAAAGCTTTGATCTCTCAATAAACCCCGACCTAACTCTCTCAAAAAAAGCCCTTTCTTCCTGCTCAATTCGATCTTTTTCTTTTCTAACTTCAATTCTTTTCATACCAATATCGACGCTAACATCAAGCAGCAATGTTAAGTCAGGTTGAAAAGTACCTTGAACCCACTCCTCAAGTTTAGTAATACGATCTAAATTGAGCATCCTACCTCCACCTTGATAGGCGAATGATGCATCAGTAAAGCGATCACTAATCACCCACCTTCCATCATTTAAAGCGGGAATTATTTTATTTTGTATAAGCTCATTACGAGAACTAAACATTAATAATAGCTCTGTATCACTGTGCATTTCTTTACTACGGACATCGAGCAATAGGGATCTTATTTTTTCCCCTAAATCAGTACCTCCTGGTTCACGAGTTTTTACAACTTCTATACCTTTTCGATGCAGATAGCTACAAATAAAGTCAATTTGAGTACTTTTACCTGCACCTTCAACACCATCAATTGTAATAAATTTTCCCTTATTCATACCTTGTGATTTTAGACTAGTTATTATTTAAGTATTTCTTGATATTTTCTTTATGTTCTTTGTAGCTTGACGCGAATGCATGACTACCATCTTTTTTTGAAACAAAATACAAGTCATTCCCTTTTTCTGGATGAAGAGCGGCATATAAAGACTGGTAACTGACAGATGAAATGGCACCTGGTGGAAGACCTTTATTTCGATAAGTATTATATAAACTATCTATCTTTAGGTCAGCTTTCTTAAGTGGCGGAGTATATGTATCTCCCAATGCATAAATAACTGTTGGGTCTGCTTGAAGTCGCATGCCTTCATTTATTCTACGTATAAAAACTCCAGAAATTAATGTTTTTTCATTATCAAGTGCGGTCTCATTTTCTATTAAAGAGGCTAGAATAATTGCATCATATGGAGACTTAAGTGGGAGACCTTTATCTCTATTAATCCACAAATCAGAAACTTTTTGCTGCATTTCTTTGTAAGATCTTCTCAATACATTTTCAACGCTTTCTCCGTAGTTAAAATTGTATGTTTCTGGAAAAAACCAACCATCATAAGGCGCCTTAACCCCAATTGACTGCATAACATCTTCTAGAGAGCCTTTAGATTCAAGAGAAGGATCTAAACTTAGCTGTTCAAAATAATATTTAATAGTCTTACCCTCGATTAAAGTTACCTTTGTTGTCAGTACAGACCCATTAGAGATGTTATCTAGGAAGGCTAAAATACTCATATTAGGAGAAATTTGATAATAACCAGACTTTAACTTTTTATTAGCACCGAGAAATTTACTTAAAGATTTAAAAAATAGTCTTGATTTTATTAATTTTTTATCGCTGAGTTCTTTCGCAACATCACTTATAGAAGAGCCACTTTCGACCTGAAAGACTTCCGAATTTTTAGCAAGCATATCTTTCGAAACTAAAATCCAAGAAGTAACTATCAAGAGGATGACTAAAGCCAATAATCTCGAATAAATTTTATTCTTAACTCTTAAAAACATGTCCAAGATTTGATGTCTTGAGTTTTGCCTTTAAATGCAGCTTTAATTTCTTCTGTTAATGGATTGTCACCGAGACTATCGCCCTCTATAGATTTTACTGATTGGATACCAATAACACTATTTGAAATAAAAACCTCATCAGCTTGTTTTAATTTATCAGCAGAAATAAGTTCTTCTTTTACTTCAATATTTAAAGATTTAGCCAATTCCAGAATAAGTGATCTGCGACTTCCTACTACGCCGCATTTATCCAGTTTAGGAGTAAGCAATGTATTTCCAATAATTAGATAAATATTTCCTTGTGTAACTGAAATAACATTTTCATTTTCATCCAGCATAATACCTTCATCACTAGATAAATTTGATCGAGCTAAAATCTGCTCAAGCCTATTACAATGCTTTATTCCTGCTAACTGAGGATTTGAGTGATAACCACTATCTGAAAACTCCAAGCTAAAAGAATTGTTAACTACTGTTTTTTTTATTTCTGAAATAATTACAACACGCACTGGGACAATATCATCTTTATAGCCATAACCCCTAGAAGAGTCTCCGCGAGAAAGGATCAACTTAACAATGCAGTTACTATAAGCAGATAAAGCAAATGCTTTATTAATATCACTAATCCAATCAGTTTCATCTACATTCTTAATATTTAATCTTTCACAGCCGATATTTAGGCGCTCTAAGTGGCTTGACCAAAAAAGAATTTGATTTCCTTTAGCGACACAAGTTTCAAATAAACCATCGCCATACTGCATATTTCGACTAAAGATGCTGATCTTTGATTGTTCTTCACCATTAATTAAAACAATTGGGCTCATTTCATAGGTTTTAGTGATCTTCAAGCAAATTATAGTCAAAGTAAATGAAACCTTAGTACTTCCTCTAAATTAGATTAACCCTCTAGCTAAAAGTATAAGAATCTAATTAGATTGTTATGGAAATAGATTACTAATCCTTAATTTGATTCATAACATATTGCGTTAGAAGAGGGACAGGTCTTCCTGTAGCACCTTTTTTAGAACCGCCAAGCCAAGCAGTTCCAGCAATATCTATATGCGCCCATCGGTAGTCCTTAGTATAACGAGCAAGGAAACATGCAGCTGTAACAGTGCCAGCCTCTCGACCACCAATGTTTGCCATATCTGCAAAATTTGACTTAAGTAGCTCATCATACTCATCATCTAAAGGCAGTTGCCAGACGGTATCCATTGCTGAAGATCCTGAAACTTTGAGATCATCTGCAAGAGACTGATCATTTGACATCAATCCAGAGTGGTGCTTACCCAATGCAATAATTACAGCGCCAGTTAGCGTTGCTACATCAATCACAACTTTAGGGTTAAACTTTGCACAATAGGTCAATGCATCACAAAGAATAAGTCTTCCTTCGGCATCTGTATTTAATATCTCTATAGTTTGACCAGACATACTTTTAACCACATCACCTGGCTTGGAAGCGTTATGAGCAGGCATATTTTCTACTGTAGGAACTACGACTGTTAGGTTAACTTTAAGTTGCATTTCAGCAACAGCTCGCATAGTACCAAGTACCGAAGCCGCTCCACACATATCAAACTTCATTTCGTCCATTCCTGAGCCTGGCTTTAATGAAATTCCACCACTATCGAAAGTTACCCCTTTACCTACTAATACAATCGGTTCAGCATTGCCATCATTAGTATAACTGAGACTAATTAGCTTACCCGGCTCTGATGAACCTTTGGACACAGAAAGTAAGGAGTTCATTCCCAAGGCCTCCATATCTGACTCCTCTAAAACCTCACACTCAAGTTTATAGCTCGTAGCTAAAGACTTTGCAGTTTCAGCTATATAGCTTGGAGTACAAATATTAGATGGCAGGTCTCCTAACTTTCTAGTCAACGCCATACCATTAGCAATAGCAACACCTTTGCTGATTTCTGTAGCACCATTATTTTCAGAATAGATATTTACCGCCTCTAGAATAACATCATCATCATTTTCTTCTACCACACCAACTTTTTCAATCTGATAGGATGCATTTTTTAATACACGAGCTATAGTTAGTTGCACCCAAGACTCATCACGACTATTAACTTGGATTCTAGGTATCACAACGTTTTTGACCTTTAGATCAGCCATAGCAGAAGAAAGTGATTTAAGCGCCTTAAGAAAACTTTTCTCGTTCAGTGGTGATTCACCCAGACCTAGTGCTAAGACTCGTTTAGTTTTATATCCTTCAACCTTACTTAACATCAAGCTGTCACCTAGACTCGAATCGAATCGATTAAGTTCTAATAGCGCCTGAAGAATCCTATTTTCGTTAACTGAATCCTTAAAAACAAAGGCAACGGCACAGTCACCACTGTAATGGTCTGCAGTTTGATGAGTAACAAAAAAATCCATAGCAATTCTCGAAAAATTATAATCTCGATATTCTACCAAAAAACTGTAAAATTTACCTCTTTAATATTGAATTTTCACTATGTATAAGTCACTTTTATTCTTTTTTTTGATAATTACTAATTCTGCCTTCGCAAATATAGATACAGTTATTAATAAATTACAGCCATATTTTCCAAGTATAAGCGCTGAAAATATTAGCAACTCAGAGTTAGATGGTTTTTATGAGGTAGTACTTATCAACCCATCGATTGATGTTATGTATATATCATTCGATGGAAGATACGTCATTCAAGGTGCTGTGACAGATTTAGAATTAATGACTAATCTTTCTTCAACTCGTATAAATTCTATAAGAAAAAACATATTAAATAGTATTGATGAAAATGACAAAATTGTATTTAAAGCAAAAAATGAGCAATACATTGTTCATGTTTTCACTGATGTTGATTGCCCTTATTGTGCCAAACTACATGCAAATATGGAGAAAATGAATTCGCTAGGAATCACCATAAAGTATCTAGCCTCTCCAATAGAACAGCTCCATCCTAATGCACAGAGTGCTATGGAAAAAATTTGGTGTGCTGAAGATAAATCAGTTGCACTTCACAACTATAAACTAATGCGCTTTTTACCGGAAAGTGTTGAATGTGAGAATCCAGTTGCAGAACAACTAGCCATTTCAAAACAATTGGGAGTTAATGGCACACCTTCACTATTTTTTGCAGATGGTTCTAACACCCCTGGTTACCAAGATCCACAAGAGCTTCTTAATAGCATCATATCTAAAATTGCTCAATAAAAACAACGCTAGAGTTATTGCACATAGAGCTATTTGCTTAATCGCTTTAGAAAAAAAATCTCTATCTGAAGCAACTTTTCCAGCTGAAGCTAATGACTTATCCTTTGCAAAATCTTTAACATTTGGATCAATTCGCTTTTATCATCACCTTAATGACTTAATCACGCCTAGGATCAAAAAACCCTTAGAAAAAAAGAATCTTGATATTCACTGCTTATTAATTTTAGGGGCATATCAACTTATTTATACTGATATTTCTATCCATGCTGCAATCAAAGAAACTGTTGATATTGCAGAGATAATAGGAAAAAACTGGGCAAAAGGATTCGTGAATGCAATACTCAGAGGTATTGACCGGGATCGAGATGTAATATTAAAATCACCTCACCATTCCCATCCAACTTGGATGGTGAAGAAATTTAAAAAAGATTACCCAGATAATTATCAAGAAATATTCATTGAAAACAATAAACAAGCCCCAATGTCAATTCGAGTTCACCCCTCAATTGAAAGAGATGACTTTAAAACAAAACTTCAAAATGACAACATATCGAGCGAATCATCTAAAATTGCCCCTCAAGCTCTAGTCCTTGATGATGCAGTTAATATAACTAGTCTGCCAGGCTTTGAAAATGGATCTTGTTATGTTCAAGATATTTCTACACAATTAGCTGCCCCACTAATTTCTCCTAAAAAAGGCGAACGCATTCTTGATGCATGTTGTGCGCCTGGTGGAAAAACAACTCACCTATCCGAGCTTTGCCCTGATGCAGATATATTTGCAATAGATAATGATGAAATGAGACTTTTAAAGGTTCAAGAAAATATTGATCGTCTACAAAATAAAAATGTCAAAATTATACTGGGTGATGCTACTCGTCAAGACTGGTGGGATAAAAAGATGTTTGATAAAATCTTAATAGATGCTCCATGCTCAGGAACAGGAGTTATTCGAAGGCATCCAGACATTAAGCTGTTAAGAAAGCCACGAGATGTTAGCGAAGTTACTAAAATTCAAGCATTAATTCTCGACAATCTATGGGCCTTGTTAAAGCCAGGTGGAGAGCTAGTGTATGCCACTTGTTCAGTTCTAAAAGATGAAAATGAAAACCAGATTAATGCTTTTCTTCAAAGAGTTGGGGATGCAAAAAATGAGGAAATAGCACTCTCATGGGGAGAGGGTTTAATTGGAAAGCAACAGCTTCCAGAGCATAAATATGATGGCTTTTACTATGCCAAGCTCATAAAGAATCTATAAAAGTTTGATTTTTATTTCTCGAGGGCGATATCTAAAACTTGATCTATCCACTTCACTTTTATAATTTCAAGCTTGCCTTTGATTTTCTCTGGAACTTCAGACAGTTCTCGTTCATTATCTTCAGGAATAATGACAGTTTTAATGCCGCCTCTCATTGCTGCAAGTAATTTTTCTTTAAGCCCTCCAATAGGTGTAATTTCTCCTCTAAGTGTAATCTCACCAGTCATTGCAACAGCAGCCTTTACTTTTCGACCCGTTAAAACTGAAACTAAAGCAGTGCACATTGCCGCTCCTGCACTTGGACCGTCCTTAGGAGTAGAACCATCAGGAACGTGGATATGTATATCAAGCTTTTCATGAAAATCATCTGCAATCCCTAAAGACTCTGCACGAAGACGTGTCACAGACATAGCAGCCTGAATTGACTCTTTCATAACATCACCTAGCTGCCCTGTGTAATTAAGCTTACCCTTACCTTTATATGAAGAGGCCTCAATTGTAAGCAAATCACCGCCTACTGAAGTCCACGCAAGACCAGTCACCTCACCTATCTGGTTATGTTCCTCAGCAAGGCCAAAGCGATATTTTTTCATCCCCAAGAATTTTGGTAAACTCTTCGAATTAATTATAGCTCTTGCTTTACGTTTTTTAAGCGTCACTTCCTTAACAACTTTCCTGCAAATACCGCTAATCTCTCTATCAAGATTACGAACACCTGCTTCTCTTGTGTAGTAACGAATAATATCCATTATTGCAGAATCTTTGAATACTATTTCAGAGGCTTTGACACCATTATTTTTCATTTGTTTTGAAATTAAATGGCGCTTAGCAATTTCAAGTTTTTCATCCTCTGTGTAACCAGAAATCTGAATTATTTCCATTCGATCTATCAATGCGCCCGGAAGATCCAAGGAGTTTGCAGTTGCAACAAACATTACTTGTGAAAGGTCATAGTCAACCTCTAAGTAGTGGTCATTAAAGGTGTGATTTTGTTCTGGATCTAAAACTTCCAGCATCGCAGAACCGGGGTCACCTCTAAAGTCAGAGGCCATTTTATCGATCTCATCTAGTAAGAATAATGGGTTTTTGACTTTAACTTTTTGCATTTTCTGAACAATTGAACCTGGCATAGCTCCAATATAAGTTCGCCTATGGCCTCGAATTTCAGCTTCATCTCTAACCCCACCAAGTGCCATACGAACATATTTTCGGTTCACTGATTTTGCAATTGACTCTCCAAGTGATGTCTTTCCAACCCCTGGAGGCCCAACCAAACAAAGAATATTTGCCTTGTTGTGGGTCACTCGACTTTGTACAGCCAAATGCTCCAAGATTCTTTCCTTTACTTTATCTAAACCATAATGATCTTCATCGAGTATTTTTTTTGCTTTGATTAAGTCTTGGTTTATTTTTGTTTTTTTACTCCAAGGCACGTCACATAAGTTTTCAATATAGGTTCTTATGATTGAAGCATCAGATGATTGTGAAGACATTCTTTGTAACTTATTGAGCTCACTTTGTGCTTTATTCTTTGCCTCTTTAGGCATTTTTGCCTTATTAATACTTAATTGTAATTCTTCAATTTCATTTTCATCGTCAAGCGTTCCAAGCTCTTTTTGGATAGACTTCATTTGCTCATTTAAATAGTAGTCTCTTTGATTTGACTCCATTTGTTTGCGAACTCTGCTTTGAATTTTCTGTTCGGCACCTAAAACATCCAATTCCCCTTCAAGTATTGATAGGATTGTTTCCAATCTATCTTTAGCAAGGCCACTCTCAAGTAGAGCCTGCTTTTCTTCAACTTTAAGATTAAGATTAGCAATAATGACATCACTAAAACGTTCTATATCAGTGATTTCTTTGAGTACCTTGTATACCTCTTCTGGAATTTTTTTACTGAGCTTTATATATTTCTCAAAATTCTCTAGAGCTAAGCGCATCATCGCCTTAATCTCTGTATCGTCTTCAAAGCCTAAAGTACAGTCACTAAGAATAACTTCAGTATGCTCTTTAAGATCAACAAACTCTTCAATTTTAGCTCTTTTAATTCCCTCAACTAAAACCTTTATAGTTCCGTCGGGTAGTTTGAGTAATTGAAGGATTGTTGCCAATGTGCCAACCTTATGAAGGTCTTCATTATTCGGCTCTTCAATAGCTTCGTCTTTTTGAGTTACTAGGAAAACATTTTTATCTGCTTCCATTGCTTGAGTAATGGCATTAACTGAAGATTTTCTTCCAATAAATAGAGGAATAACAGTGTGAGGAAAAACCACCACATCTCTCAGTGGCAAAAGTGGTATTGACTGTTTCTCTATGCCGTTTGACTCTATTGTGACTTCTGTTCCCATAATAATGAAACGCCTTGCTTAACTAGTAATCTTTCTAGATAGTGTCTCGTAACATTAATTTCAAGTAGCCACTGACCAAATTCATTCATTATTTCTTTTTCGATAAAGCCAATTTTATGTATTTCACTCCTAATAAATGCCGACTGAACATCTAACTGAATTCTGGCACAGGTCATCATACCGCTTAAGCTTTGAGACAATGCTTTATAAATCAAGTCAATTCCCTCACCTGAGTGAGCAGAAAGCCAAACTCGATAAATGTTTCCATCATTATCCTTGTCCACCCTTGGACTAAAATCACCAATTTCATCAATCTTATTCATCACAATAATGCTTGGTATATTTTGCGCATCTATCTGCTCAATAATATCTTCTACTTGTTCAATCTTATCTCTATTATTGGCATCAGATGCATCGACCACATGAAGAAGAACATTAGCCTGTCGTGTTTCTTCAAGAGTTGATTTAAAAGCCTCTACCAACTCGTGAGGTAAGTCTTGAATAAAGCCTACTGTATCAGCTATAACCGCTTCTCCAGCAGCAGGCAAAATCACTCGACGAATAGTTGAATCTAGTGTCGCAAAAAGTTTGTCATCTGCATAAACATTTGCATTAGTCAATCGATTAAAAAGTGTCGACTTTCCGGCATTAGTGTAGCCTACAAGTGAGATCATAGGGAGCTCCTTTTTAAGGCGCGATTTTCGCCCCAAATCATGCTGTTTATGGACCTTTGCAAGTCGCTTATTGATATTTTTAATTCGAATTGAAATTAAACGCTTATCCGTCTCAAGTTGAGTTTCACCAGGACCACGAAGACCGATACCACCTTTTTGTCTTTCCAAGTGAGTCCATCCTCTTACAAGTCTAGTAGACAGGTGACGCAGTTGTGCTAATTCAACTTGCAACTTGCCCTCAAACGAGCTAGCTCGTAGCGCAAAAATATCTAAAATTAAACCAGTACGATCCATCACTTGGCACTTTAAGGCCTTTTCTAGATTGCGCTCTTGTGAGGGAGATAATTCAAGTGAAAAAATAACTAAATCAATTTCATGCTCACTCACAATGTCTGATAATTCATCAACCTTACCAGTGCCAATAAAAAATTGTGCTTTAGTAAAATTTCTTTTTACTGTTATTGTGTCTACAATATTTAAACCAGAAGATAAAGCGAGCTGCTTAAACTCACCCAAACTATTAGGTGTATGCCTTCTAGAGTTCAACTCGACATGAATCAAAACTGTTCGTTCACCTTGGCCTACTGCATCTTTTTGACGATCAAACAATTCCATAGGCATTCTTAAATCGTCAGCATATAAAAAAGAAGGTCATCAACTAGCTTTACGAATAGTATTTAATTTTTGTTCAGGAAAATGAAGAATAGTTGGCTTATTTTTTCTCTCAACTACTGCCTTATCAATAATAACTTCTTTTACACCTGGAGTCGATGGAATCTCATACATCGTATCCAATAGTAGATCTTCCAAAATAGCCCTCAAACCTCTTGCACCTGTTTTTCTTTTGATAGCGAGCTTTGCAATAGCTATTAGAGCATTTTTTCTAACAGTTAGTTTCACGCCTTCGATTGCAAAAAACTGCTGAAACTGCTTTACAACAGAGTTTTTTGGCTTAGTAAGAATTTCAACTAAGGAATCTTCATCTAACTCATCAAGAGAAGTATGAACAGCTAAACGACCAACCAATTCAGGAATTAAGCCAAACTTAATTAAATCATCTGGCTCTAAAAAATTATAAAGTTCAGTCAATGTTTTTTCGCTATCCTCACCTTTAACTTTTGCAGAGAAACCAATGCCTGTATCTTTATCAATGCGCTTATCTATAATTTTATCTAGCCCATCAAATGCGCCGCCACAAATAAACAAAATTTTTGAAGTATCAACATCAATCGTTTCTTGATTTGGGTGTTTCCTCCCTCCCTGAGGTGGGACAGATGCAATTGTGCCCTCAATCAATTTAAGCATTGCCTGCTGAACCCCTTCACCAGAAACATCTCTAGTTATTGAGGGGGAGTCTGATCGACGCGAAATTTTATCAATTTCATCGATAAAAATAATGCCTTGCTCAGCTCTTTGTGGATCAAAATCACATTTAGCTAGTAGACTTTTGATGACATTTTCTACATCATCGCCAACATAACCTGCTTCAGTTAGAGTTGTTGCATCTGCCACAGCAAAAGGGACATCTAAAAAGCGAGCTAAAGTTTGAGCAAGAAGTGTTTTTCCACACCCAGTAGGGCCTATAAGCAATATATTTGACTTATCCAACTCAATGTCGTTAGATATAAAATTAGTTTTCAAACGCTTATAGTGATTGTAGACTGCTACTGAAAGAACTTTTTTTGCATGCGACTGACCAATAACATAGTCATTTAAAAAATCAAATAATTGCTTAGGCGTATAGTTCCAATCCTGATGCTGATCAGTTATATCCTTAGTAGTCTGCTCCTGAATAAGACTATAACATGACTCTACACATTCATTACAGATATAAACACCAGGGCCCGCTATTAAGCGCCCAACCTCGTCTTTGTGTTTAGAGCAAAATGAACAATGAAGATCTTCTGTATTTTGAGCCATAGGCGAAATATAGTTTAGCGCTTGTAAATTACCTTATCGATGAGTCCATATTTAGCAGACTCACTTGCCGACATAAAGTTATCTCGATCAGTATCCTTTTGAATATTTTTCATACTTTTCCCCGTATGATTCTTGAGAATTGTATTTAAATTATCTCTGACTTTGAGAATTTCTTGGGCATGAATATCGATATCACTTGCTTGCCCGGAAAAACCACCTAAAGGCTGGTGAATCATACACCTAGCATGAGGAAGGGCAAACCTTTTGCCTTTCGTTCCTGCTGTGAGCAGCAATGCTCCCATACTTGCTGCTTGACCTATACAAAGCGTAGAAATATCTGGCTTAATAAACTGCATTGTGTCATAAATTGCCAAACCTGCTGAAACAGAACCACCCGGCGAATTGATATATAAATGAATATCCTTATCAGGATTCTCAGATTCTAAAAAAAGAAGCTGAGCAACTACCACATTTGCTGTGTAGTCTTCAACCGGTCCTACCATGAACACAACACGCTCTTTAAGTAGTCTTGAATAGATATCATAAGCTCTCTCTCCTCTACCAGAGTCTTCGATGACTATAGGAATTTGATTTAAGTTTTGAATTGCCATATTAACTTTGAGGATTCATTATTTCTAAAAAAGTTTTTTCAGAAGTCTTCACTTTAGCTTTTTCTGCAACATGTTTAGCAACAAGATCTTCAACGACAATAGATTCAATACTTGCCATTCTTGATGGATCAGTGTTGTACCAGTCAATCATTTGTTGCGCACTCTCGCCATACTGTAAAGATATTTCGTTAAGTTTAGCATCAACTTGCTCTTTTTCAGCCTTTATTTCCCTGTCGGTTGCAATTTTATTAATTAACAAACCAAGCTTGACTCTTCTAGAGGCTTCCTCTTGGAACATTTCTGCAGGTAATTTACCTTTAGAGGGCATTCCTTGCTGTTCCATCCTAGATTCCATGTCTTGTTGTAATTTTAGCGATTCAGCACTGACACTTCCCTCAGGCACCTCAAAATCATTTGCAGCTAGAAGCGCATTAAAAGCAGTGTCTTTATTTTGCTGTACTAGGCGAGAACTTAATTCCATTTGCATTTGGTTGCTCATTCTGTTTTTCATAGTTTCAAAATCTTTTTCACCAAATTTTTTTGCAAATTCATCATCGCGCTTAACTTCCTTAGGCGAGCCAATTTCGTTTACCTTAACTTTAAATACTGCCTCTCTTCCTGCTAAATTTTCAACATGATAGTCTTCTGGAAATGTTGCATTTACTTCGACTGTTTTTCCAGGAGCAACATCTAACAAACCTTGCTCAAAACCTACAATCATTGCTCCCTTTCCTAGAACTATTTCGAAACCTTCTGCAGCACCACCCTCAAATGACTCGCCATCTAATAAGCCTTCAAAATCAATGATTAAGCGATCTCCATCTTTTGATTTTCTTTTAACAGAGCTATATTCAGCAGACCTGTCCTGTAAATCTTGTAAAGCGCGCTCTTCATCTTCTTTTGTAACTTTTGCGTTTAATTGCTCCATACTGATGCTGGATAATGAACCCACTTTGATCTCAGGATAGACCTCAAACTCAATTGTATAAATTAAGCTGTCAGTATTTTCTGTATCTACATTTGTCAAAGAAGGCTGTGCTGCCGGTATAACATCAGCATCTTTCAAAGCATCTTCTAAGGTCTCACTAACAATCTCAGTTGCAGCATCAGACTTAGCACTAGCACTAAAGCGTTGGCGCAGAACTGCAGCTGGAACTTTACCTTTCCTGAAGCCATCAATCTTCACTGTCTGAGAAAGTTTTTGAATAATCTTGTCTGTTTTTTGATTGAAAGCCTCTACTGGCAGTTCAACCGTAAGGGATCTTTTCAGCCCTTCGAGTTTAGTTAATGAGGTCTTCATCTAATCTAATCCGTAACTTATTAAAAAAAAAGAAATTATACAGGATTTTGCTAGTCAATAAAAAGGCTGCTTACTCTTAAAATTAACCAATATGGAACAAGCTATAAGCGTGAACCTGTATAGCTTACTTGGTAATTTGACTGAGACAACCATTCTGGGTTTATCTCTATACCCCAACCAGCCTTGTGAGGCATTTGAAGATGCCCGTTAACAATCTCAAAATTTGGAGTAAATATATTGTCTTGCCAAGGGTAGTAGTCAAGCCCCTCAATTGAAAACTCCAAATACTTTCCAGCATTCGGAATAGAACCCATAATATGTGCAGAAAACAACGTTACCAATGAGAGATTAGCTGAATGTAGAGTTACAGGTAAATCAGCCTTTTGTGCCAACTTAGCAACCTCTAAAGTCCTAGAAATACCTCCCATATAGCACACATCAGGCTGAACAATATTTACTACCTGAGTATCAATCATATGCCTCCAGACTCGTATATCGTTGTCCTGTTCGCCACCACTTATATCAATCTCTAATGCATCTTTAACTTGGCGAGTCCAATCAGGCTCCCAGTATGGACAAGGTTCCTCAAAATGACTAACACCATAATCTTGCAGCATATGTCCGACCTCAATGGCCTTAGCTGGACTATAAGCGCTATTAGCATCCACTAACAAAGACACCTCATCACCCAACACCTTACGAACCTCTTTAACAATAGCTTCTGTTCGACCAGGCCATTGATCAATATCATGCCCACACTCTCGACCAATTCGAAATTTAAATGCAAAATAGCCATGCGCTTCCTTAAGACCAAGCAGTCTTTCAGCCTCAGCCTCAGGACTAATCTCTCGCTGCATACTTGAAGCATAAACTGGCACAGCTTTAGAGCTTCCCCCTAAAAGCTGACAAACACTCATATTGTCACGCTTAGCCCGAATATCCCAAAGCGCAGTATCAAGTCCGCATAATGCGCGATACAGATAGGTACCAGGAAACTTATGTTCTCTTTCTAAAACTTCTCTATTTAAATCATCAATATCCAATCCACTCCAACCCAAAATATGCGGAGCAACTTGGCGATGAACAATCTGGGCACTTATATCAGCATTATATGTCGAGGTTTGACCCCAACCTTCGTCCCCTTCATCAGTTCGAACGCGAACCAAGCCGATGTATTCATTAGTAAAAGTTTCAATGCTAATTATTTTCATAAATAAATGCTTTAATAAGTTTAATGCTTTGCTATATCTTTCAAAATTAGATCCGAAGCCTTTTCCCCCACCATAATTGTAGCGGCATTAATATTACCACATATTAGTTGCGGAAATATTGATGCATCAGCCACTCGAAGACCCTCTATACCATAGACTTTAAGTTTACTATCAACAACATCTTTTAGTGGATCAGGGCCCATTCGGCAAGTACATGAAGGGTGGAAAACAGTCCATGCATTGTCTTTTATATCTTCGACCAATTGAGCGTCTGATTTACATTCAGGACCAGGTCGAAACTCGTCAAGAATGATCTTACTAAAACTCTTAGTTTTGGCTAATTTCCTCAACAACTTTACGCCCTCTAATAAATCTTGGACATCATCCTTATGCGATAGATAGTTAGGTTCAATTATTGGCGCAACACTTGGGTCACTACTCTTTATTCGAATCTGCCCCCTTGAATTTGATTTACAGTTAGACACACCTAAAAGCATAGCTGAAAAGGGGTCTGGACTTAGCATAGCTCGCCTTCCTGGTAGCTCAAGTGAATAACTAACAGGTGAAAAATAAAGCTGTATATTTGGCGCTTTAAGATTGGCTCGAGTTCGCACAAAACCACCAGACTGATTAATACTTAAACTTAACGGGCCAGTCCTAGTTAGAATATATCTCATACCTTGCAGTAGTTTTCCCCACCAAGGCCTCAGCTGATCGTTCAACGTTCGCACCTTGCTTTTATAAAAATAACTCACCCCTAGATGGTCTTGGAGGTTTTTCCCAACAGCCGGACTGTGGTGAACAACTGAAACATTTGCCTCCTTTAGAACTGACTCTGGTCCGATTCCAGAAAGCTGAAGTAGTTGAGGTGAATTGACCGCTCCTGAGCTTAATATAACTTCTCGCTTGGCGTTTACCTGATTGAGATTACCAGCCTTTTTGTATTCAACACCACTAGCACGTTTACCTTCAAAGAGGATACGCGTAACATGAGCATTCATTATAACAGTAAGGTTTTTACGACTCATTACTGGTCTTAAATACGCCCTTGAAGTTGACATTCGCTGACCACCATGAGTTGTAATCTGGTAATTACCAACACCCTCCTGACTAGCACCATTCATGTCCTTATTAAAACTAAAACCTATCTCTTTGGCTGCAGATATAAAGTTTTTACATAGTGGATGTAACTGACTAGACACATCTGAAACCTTCAAAGGTCCATCACCACCCCTATAATCGTCGCTTCCATGCTGCCAAGTCTCCATACGCTTAAAATATGGCAACAATTCATCAAAAGACCATCCCGGATTACCAGCCTCATACCAATCATCAAAATCTCTTGGATTACCCCTAACATAGACCATAGCGTTGATTGAGCTTGACCCACCCAGCACCTTCCCTCTTGGCCAATAACTAGGTCGATTACCTGCATCGGGACTCGGTTCTGTCATATACATCCAGTTAACGGCTTTTTGATGATAGGTCTTACCGTAGCCAATCGGCATTTGGATATAAAAACGCCGATCTGAGCCCCCTGCCTCAAGAAGCAGGACTCTATTTGAGGGGTCTTTACTAAGTCTATTTGCAAGAACACACCCAGCAGACCCAGCTCCTACAATTATATAATCGTAATCAGACATAAGCGTATGATGGAAAATTCATTTTCCCCATGAAGAGTAATTTAAAACTCCTTTATTATATGGAATTCACAAAAAAAATAGCAAAATAATCTATAAACTTAAAGCTAATATTGGATAGATTTTCTATGATCATTTCAGACCCATTTTTTTATTTACTAATTTTACTTGCTGGCGCATTTGCAGCCGGCTTGGTAACTGGAGCGACTGGCTTTGCAGGTGGACTTATACTTAATGCTTTTTGGCTTCATATTATGGAGCCCATTAGTGCAATTCCTCTAATTATTACTTCTTGCTTGTTAATTTCTGCTAGCCCTATTTACAAATTACGAAAAACACTTGATTTTTCAAAGCTTAAACCATTCATTTTATCTGGCGTTATAGGCACGCCTCTTGGAATGCTGCTACTAACTTTGACTAACCCTAATATATTTAAAGTTTCTATTGGCATGTTTTTAGTGACTTACACATTATGGATGCTTAAAAGTAATAGTTTTTCCATTAAAGTCAATGAGAATCAATCTGTTGATAGCTTTATAGGACTAATTAGTGGTCTTATGGCTGGCTTTGCTTCCTTGGGTGGCTTGTTGCCAACAATATGGGTCGGCCTTCAAAGATTACCAAAAAATACTCAGCGCGGAACTTACGAGCCATTTATTTTTATTACAAGCCTTACTGCACTAGTTAGTTTTTATATTGCGGGCTTCTTCACTACACAAGTTGTCTATGATTTTCTTAAAATAGTTCCAATATTAATGCTAGGCTCGTGGCTTGGTGTAAAAATCTACCCCTCAATCAATGAAGATTTTTTTCAAAAAACAGTGTTAATATTAATCCTACTGTCTGGAATCATGCTCTTAATA
>JAPYSK010000004.1 GCA_029936515.1 Candidatus Thioglobus sp. | reverse complement strand
ATTACTGTTATAAAAATTAACAGGGATTATACGACAATGTCTTCTATACTAGATTATCAGATAAATTAATTAAACCGAACTCGTTTAATCAATATTTCCATAATTTTATTCCTATTTAAAATGACTAATCCTAATTATTGGCAAGAATCTATTGAATATTTGACTAAGACTGACCCTCAACTAGCCAAAATATTGAAACAACATAGCCAATATAGCATTACTTCTCGCGGAGAAGCATTAGAAACGCTCCTTCGCTCTATAGTTGGTCAGCAAATATCAGTAAAAGCTGCTTCTAGCGTTTGGAAAAAATTAACCAATCTAATTGGAAGTATCAAGTCAGAAAATGTTCTTTCGGCTAGCACTGAAAACTTAAAGTCCTGTGGACTATCAAAACAGAAAGCTCAATACATTATAAATATTGCAGAGCACTTTAAAGCTAACCACATAGTTAGCCACTCTTATTGGAAAGGGCGAACATACCTCAGCATTTTTGATGAGCTAATTACAATAAAAGGTATCGGCCCATGGACTGCGGAAATGTTTGGCATGTTTTATTTATTAGAGAAAGATATTTTTCCAATAAAGGATGTAGGAATTATTAGAGCTATGAATCGACTCTATGGAAATAACAAAAAAGTATTAGATTTAGATGAAATTATCAAAATTTCAGATACATGGAAACCATATAGATCAGTAGCCTGTTGGTTTTTATGGAGATCTATTGATAGTAAAGAGGTTCTTTACTGAGCTTCTATTGCCTTTACAATTAAATCGCCCATCTCTTCCGTTCCAACTATTTTGTCGCTCTTTGAAGAAATGTCTGCCGTTCTATATCCTTGATCAAGAACTCCACTAACCGCTGAATTAATTTTGTCAGCTAATTCTTCCTGATTAAGTGAATATCTCAGCATCATTGAAACCGACAGTATAGTTGCTAATGGATTAGCAATATCTTTGCCAGAAATATCTGGAGCTGAACCATGAATGGGCTCATACATGCCATAATTATTTTTGTTTAAAGAGGCAGATGGAAGCATACCAATTGAGCCTGTAAGCATCGCTGCACAATCAGACAACACATCCCCAAAAAGATTACTCGTAACCATAACATCAAATTGTTTCGGATCTCTTACAAGTTGCATTGCAGCATTATCAACATACATGTGAGAAAGTGCTACATCAGGATAGTCTCTTGAAACCTCCTCCATAACCTCTCTCCAAAGCTCACATACCTCAAGGACATTAGCTTTATCTACAGAACAAACACGCTTTCCTCTTTTTTTCGCTATTTGAAAAGCTGAATGGCCAATACGTGCTATTTCAGATTCATAGTAAGTTGCAGAATTAATTCCAAATCGCTCACCATCTCTTACTTCAACACCTCGTGGCTCACCAAAATAAATACCACCAACAAGTTCACGAACAATCATTAAATCAAGGCCTGAAACAATTTCAGTTTTTAGACTTGAAGCATTTTCTAGTTGTGGGTAAAGGATAGCTGGCCTTAAATTAGCAAACAAGTCTAGCTCAGCTCTAATGCCTAATAGACCGCGCTCTGGACGTAAATCACGCTCTAATGATTCCCATTTTGGACCTCCAACTGCTCCTAATAAGATTGAGTCACAGCTCTTAGCAGAATTGATAGTTTCTTCAGGTAACGGTGAGCCAGTCTCATCATATGCAACACCTCCTATAAGACCTTCAACAAGACTCATACCCATATCATGATTAGCGTTTAGTGAATCGATCACCTTGACTGCCTGAGCCACTATCTCTTTTCCGATGCCATCACCGGGCAGAATTAATATTTTTGACATTTAATTATTAGGGTTTAGAACTGTAATGAGCATATTTTACGCTGGCAAGCTTCTAATGCATTTAAATTTTCCTTAAGTTAAATTTCAACCATATCAAAGTCTTCTTTACCAGAACCACACACTGGACAAGCCCAGTCATCGGGTATATCAGTCCAAGCTGTGCCAGGTTCAATACCATCATCAGGTACACCTTTGGCTTCATCATAAACCCAGCCACACATATTGCATTTATACTTTTTCATATTACCTCCAACTACCAAAAAGAGAGTTTAAGAGCTTCTTTTAGAATTATAAAATTGAAAAATAATTATACAATTTGTTTATTCTAAATAGAAAATCAATCCACTTACTTATGCTAATGGATTAAAAGTAATATGACTTGTAGTAAAGCTTATTAAGAAAAAGCAGTATAAAATATCGCAATGCTCAAAATTTATAATACATTAACTAATCAAAAAGAAGAATTCAGCCCTATTGATCCTAACAGTATTGGAATTTATGTCTGCGGCATGACGGTTTATGATTTTTGTCATATGGGTCACGCTAGGGTTTTGGTTATGTTTGATGTTATTACTCGTCATATGAAACGCAACTTCCCACAAGTGAACTATGTAAGAAATATTACTGATATTGACGATAAGATTATTAGCCGAGCAATTGAAAATAATGAAGATATTTACGCCTTAACAAATCGATTTATTGATGCTATGCACGATGATGAGAAGGCTCTTGGTGTTCTTACACCAGATCTTGAACCACGAGCAACTAACTCAATTGATCAAATGATAAATATGATTGAGTCACTCACAAAAAAAGGTCTAGCCTACCAAGGTAAAAATGGTGATGTCTACTATTCAGTTAGAAAATTTAAAAATTATGGAATGCTCTCAGGCAAAAATCTTGATGACCTGGTGGCTGGTGCTCGCATTGATATAGAGAGTGACAAGCAAGACCCCCTTGACTTTGTATTATGGAAAATGGCAAAACCAAATGAACCTAAATGGCCATCCCCATGGGGAGAGGGTCGACCTGGATGGCATATTGAGTGCTCAGCAATGTCAACTCATTTCATCGAAAATCATTTTGATATCCATGGTGGTGGAATGGATCTTACATTTCCTCATCATGAAAACGAAATAGCTCAGTCTGAGGGTGCTAACAATTGTAAATTTGTTAATACCTGGATGCATGTAGGTTTCGTCAATATAAATGACGAAAAGATGAGTAAATCTCTTAATAATTTTTTTACTATTCGTGACGTTTTAAAAAAATATGACGGCGAAACACTTCGTTACTTCCTTATGAGTAGTCATTATCGCTCACCTTTAAATTTCAGTGATGAAAATATTGCAGGTGCAAAATCTGCCTTGAAGAGACTATACACTTCCTACAGGGGTCTTTCTATTGACAAAGGAACTCTAACTGGAAACATTTCTGACTTCGAAAATAGATTTAATTCTGCCTTAGATGATGACTTTAATACTCCTATTGCACTCAGTATATTATTTGAAATTGCAAAGCAAATAAATATTAATCGTAAAGAGGATCTTAAGCAAGCTAAAACATTAGCGCAACTGCTAATCAAATTAGGAAACTGCATTGGTATTCTTGAATATGATGTTGAAGATTACCTTAAACAAGGTATGGAATTATCAGAACTCAATATTAATGAAAAAATACGCCAAAGAGATGCCGCAAGAGAATCAAAAGATTTTGCATTATCAGATCAAATACGTGATGAGCTTTTAGCGCTTGACATTATTCTCGAAGACAGCACAAATGGCACGACTTGGCGAAAAAAATAATCTAAACTTTCATTTTGATTGGAATCAAATTGACTCTATTTTGCTTGACTTAGATGGCACACTTCTAGATTTAAATTTTGATCTGCATTTTTGGCTTGAATATCTCCCTACAGTTTATTCAAAAAAGCATGGTATTAGCTATGAAGATGCTAAAGAAATGATAATTTCAATGTTGGATGCTGAACAGGGGAAACTAAATTGGTATTGTCTTGATTATTGGGAGGAAAAATTAAAACTCAATATTTTGCAATTAAAAAAAGATACTGCACATTTGATTCAAGTTCATGAGCATGTTAAAAGCTTCCTTGAGGCTGCAATAGAAAAGAAGAAGCAAATCTACCTTGTTACTAATGCACATCGAAAAGGCATCAAACTAAAAATGCAAGTCACCCAACTACAAAACTACTTTGATGGGATCGTCTCATCGCATGACTTTGGTATAGCAAAACAAGAACAAGAATTTTGGGGACAACTTATGAAGGTCATTAATTTTGATAAAGAAAGAGCAATCTTTTTTGATGACTCGTTAGATGTTTTGGAGTCAGCCTCAAAATTTAAAATTAAAAATATTGTAGCAATAAATAAACCTAGTACCAAAATTGAAAAAAAAATCATTCCTGGTTTTATCAATATTGAGAATTTTTCTCAAGCTTTACCACTTTAAAATTTCACCATGATTTCATCCAGTGAAATTCTTTCAAATCTGAAACAATTAGTCACAGAGTAATTAAACCTTCTAGTATAAAATTTAGTTTTTAGCCAAAAATAAATATTAATATAATTAAACCATGCTATAGAATTTTTAAGGCTACTTTCTGTTCAAATGGTATAATTAATCGCTGTTTAAGGAATGACATTGAGCAAATAATTAAAGACTCAAAACTTAAGTCATTCTCACTTTTAAATTTCAAATATGATTAAGAGAACATTATGAAAAATGCTTTCTATGCCCAATCTGGTGGTGTCACTGCTGTTATTAATGCTTCAGCTAGTGGCGTTATTGAGACAGCACGTAAATACCCAAATAAGATTGGAAAAGTATATGCAGGCGAAAATGGCATTATTGGAGCTTTAACGGAAAATCTAATAGACACATCTCTTGAGTCTGATGCAGATATTGCTGCACTTAACCATACTCCATCAGGCTGCTTTGGCTCATGTCGATACAAAATGAAGTCATTAGAGGCCAATAAAGTTGAATATGAACGCTTAATAGAAGTATTTAAAGCACATGATATTGGTTATTTTTTCTACAATGGTGGTGGTGATTCGGCGGATACTTGCCTAAAAGTTTCCCAACTATCAGAAAGTATGGGGTACCCAATCCAGGCAATCCATATTCCTAAAACTGTTGATAATGACCTTCCAGTAACTGATAATTGCCCTGGTTTTGGCTCAGTAGCAAAATATATCGCTGTCTCTACGATGGAGGCAAGCTTTGATGTTGCATCAATGGCTGCAACATCAACTAAAATTTTTGTACTTGAGGTTATGGGTCGTCATGCTGGTTGGATTGCAGCAGCTGGCGGTCTTGTAGACTCCTCAATACCAGTTGTAATTCTATTTCCAGAGATTGACTTTGATGAAAAAGCATTTCTTGAAAAAGTTGATAAGAACGTTCAAGATTATGGATATTGCACTATTGTAGTTTCAGAAGGAACAAAATGGCCAGATGGAAGATTCTTAGCAGAGCAGGGGGCTCGTGATGACTTTGGACATGCACAATTAGGAGGTGCTGCGCCAGTGGTAGCAAACATAATTAAAAAATCTCTAGGATATAAATTTCATTGGGCAGTAGCTGATTATCTTCAGCGCGCGGCCCGTCACTTGGCTTCTAATTCAGATGTTGAGCAGGCATACGCACTTGGTGAGGCAGCAGTTGAAATGGCCCTAGATGGTAAAAATTCAATCATGCCAGCAATCATTAGAACATCTAATAATCCTTATCAATGGGAAATTGGTTGTGGTGAATTAAAAGATATTGCAAATGTCGAAAAAATGATGCCAACAAATTACATTTCTGAAGATGGCTTTTCAATAACTGATGAATGTCGTGAATATTTACTTCCACTTATTGAAGGTGAGAATTATCCTCCGTATATTAATGGATTACCTGACTATGTCGTACTGAAAAAGTCAAAAGTTGATAAAAAATTACCACCCTTTGAACTCTAATATGAAAGAAGTATTATGAATATCATTTTATTAGGACCACCAGGAGCTGGAAAAGGCACCCAAGCGTCTCATATTTGTGAAAAATTTAATATTCCTCAGATATCAACTGGTGATATGCTTCGGGCTGCAGTAAATGCTGGATCAAAAATAGGCATAGAAGCAAAAAAAGTTATTGACGCAGGCAATCTTGTTTCTGATGATATTATTATCTCATTAGTAAAAGAGAGAATAGAATCGCAAGACTGTAATAATGGATACTTACTGGATGGCTTTCCTAGAACCATTACTCAAGCAGACTCACTGAAGTTACAAGACATTAAGATCAACTATGTCCTTGACGTTCAAGTCCCAGATGAAGATATCGTAAAAAGGATGTCTGGTCGTCGAGTTCATTTAGCCTCTGGAAGAACCTACCATATCGCTTTCAACCCGCCGAATCTTGAAGGCAAAGACGACCTAACTGGTGAAGACTTGATTCAACGCGTTGATGATGATGAAGATATCGTTAGAGGACGCCTAAAGATCTACCATAAACAAACAGAACCACTAGTTCAATACTACAGGGCTGATGCCCTTGATTTCAGAACTGGCACAAAGTTTATAGCTATTAAGGGAGTTGGCTCTCTTGACGAAGTCAAAGAAAGAATTACATCTGCCCTAGTAAGTTAGCCACCACTAGAGAGCTACAAGTCAATTTTAAATTTAACCCTTTGTGTGCCGTCTTCTGAGCCTTTCGCATTAACTTTGTTATTATTGATGTCATATTCCAATGTATCACCACTAAATGACTCAAAACCCTGAATAAGATTAGCATTACCTTTTAAAAAAACCATGCCTTTATCTACGTCATATTTAATTAGTGTTGCAGTGGCTTCAATAAAACGCTCTTGATTTTCTTGTCTTTGAATGTATTTCGCAGGTTTTTCCAGACTACCCTGTGCAATCATACTAACCACTTCATCATTATCTGTTTGCACTTGGATAAATTCAGCCAACAAAAGAAGAGAGCCCTGCCTAACTTCTGCATTACCACTAAACATATTCAACCCTGTAGTCTCGTCAACGACAACAGACTGAGCCTCAATTTCAATCGGTTGCTTTGCATCCTCTGGAAGCGCAAAAACCAGAGAAGTCACAAAAGCCATCAATAAAATAAGCAATTTATTCATAAACAGCTAAAACCTCATCCATTAATTCAAGTTTTTTTGTAACAGCATCATAATTCATTTTTTTTGCCTTAATATTGGTTGCAGATGATTGGTAATGAACTGAATCATTAGCCTTATATACTTCGCCTCCATTTGACTGATCTATTAAAAGATTATAACTTTCTATTTTACTACCTGAGAGGCCTAATATCTCAACTTTACCTAGTAATTTTATCAAATTTTTATTCATATCAGCATCTATACCTTCTTCAGAGTTAACAGTATTATATTTCGAGAGGTAAACAGTTTTTTCTTTACTCTGATATTTTTTTTCTCCCTCAGCATGGCTAATGAATAAATTAGTTGAATTGATTATTGAACCAGAATCTTGCTTAATTTTTACTTTTCCATTTAAAAACATTGTATCACTATCAATACTCATATCCATTCCTTGGGCGTTAATTTTTGCATTTTCGGCCAAATAAGTAATCTCTCTATTGCTTTTAATTTGACCGCTATTAGTAAGCACAATTAAAGATTCAGTATCGATCTCATGTGAAACTCCACTCTTAGTTTGAATGTTGACTTCACCATTAAAAAACATCTCTCCTGATTTAAGCATTTCAGCACGATTTGATGTCATTACAAGACCTTCTTGTTGGGCTTCATCAAAAGTTTTAACTTTAACTTTTAGAAGTTGAACTGGAGAATCTTTATAACTAAAGTAAGTCTCAGCCTCAACAGTATGAAGTAAGATTTGGTCTTTAGAATATTCCTTAATTATAAAATTATCTATCTTTTCAAGATAAGAAGCTTCTTTTAATTCTTGATTACTACTATCTAATTGTTCGGTCTTGTTTTGTAATATTGAAATCTTCAAAATATTGTCTTGAAATAGCCACATAATAGCAACCAAGACTATAATGAATGCAATGAATGATTGAATTTTTTTAGTTTGAAAAACTGCCATTATGTTAGATCAAAGAATACAAGGTTTATACGGAATTACACCAAACAACAATCTGAATATAGCACTTATTGAGCGTATATTCAACGAACATAAAGTCAATATCCTCCAGTATCGCCATAAAACTAATAACGATAAACTGAAGCTAGAAGAAGCAAAACGGTTGCTTGAGCTCTGCCTACAACATAATACTTTATTTATAGTCAATGATGATATTAACCTTTGCGAGAAAGTAGGTGCAGATGGTGTTCATTTAGGTCAAAACGATACTTCTATTAATACTGCTCGAGAACAACTGGGTGAAAAAGCAATCATTGGTGTATCTTGCTACAATCAATTACAACTTGCCTTTGAGGCTGAAGAAATGGGTGCTAACTATGTCGCCTTTGGTTCACTGTTCAGCTCGATAACGAAGCCCACTGCAAGTGAGTGCCCTTTATCAGTAATTAAGATCGCAAAAGAAAAAATAAAATTACCGATTGTTGGCATAGGAGGTATTACATTTGAAAATCAAAGATTAGCTTTTCATGCAGGTTGTGATGCAGTGGCAATGTTGAATGGTTTATTTTTCTTTAATAAAGAACTTAGAACTGACTAGCATGTTAAATTTCTATATATTAGATTGGTTAATCAAGCCTAGGGTTGTTACTGTAGGTGTAGCCTCCCTTAATACCACCCTTCGACATTACCAACTGCCATACTTGATTTCTCCTAGCTCGAAAAGCACCTGCACACATCAACAAATAATATTCCCACATACGCTTAAACCTTTCATCATATACTTCATTTAAGTTATCATAGTTATTTTGAAAGTTTTCATTCCAGGACATTAGTGTTGCATCATAATCTTGGCCAAAATTATGCCAATCTTCAACCACAAAAATATCCTCTACAGCGTCACTGATTTGCTTAGATGAAGGCGACATCCCATTAGGAAAAATATACTTATTAATCCATGGATCAGCTGCCCGTCCAGAGTTGTTTCTTCCAATCGTATGCAGTAAAAATAAACCATCCTCCTTCAAGCACCGATTGGCAACTTCCATATACTCTTTATAATTTTTATAACCTACATGCTCAAACATACCAATTGAAACTATCGAGTCATACTGTGTATTCAGTTCTCGATAGTCTTTTAATTCAAAGGTAGTATTTAGACCTTTACAAGACGCTTTGGCATAATGTAGCTGCTCTTTTGATATGGTTATACCATGCACACTTACTCCATAATTTTCAGCGGCATACTTAGCAAAGCCTCCCCAGCCACAACCAATTTCAAGTACACTCATGCCGGGCTTTAGGTGCAGCTTCCTACAGACCAAATCTAACTTATTGACCTGAGCCTGCTCTAAGTTCTTGGCATTTCGCCAGTAGCCACAAGAGTAATTCATCCCCTCATCAAGCATTAGAGAAAATAAATCATTATCAATGTCATAATGCTCTCTGCCCACTATATAAGCTTTTTTTTTCGTTTGAGCATTTAAAATATAGGCCTTTATTATATTGATCAATAAACCAGGATTAGTCACTTTTATTTGTTTGTCAATTCGACCGCTCATAAGCTTATAACTGAATTGATCTGGAGCTTTACAATCCCACCATCCGTCCATATAGCTTTCACCAAGCCCCAAAGAGCCTCGACTTAATACGCGTGCATAGAAAAGTTTATTGTGAATCTGAGGATCCCACGAACGTGAGCCATTGACTTGAATATCAACTGAATCAAATAGTCCTTTTATTGTTTCTTCAAAATCAGCCAAATCTTAAAAATTAGTCTAGATAATTAATAAATAATCTTACCATAGAATTAATTTTTTTGGAAATTGTGAAGTTTTCTATTACGAATTAGCGATTAATGTGCTTTTTTTAATTACCAATAGACTCAAAATTATAATCACTCCAAACCAAATAAAAGACCAGCCCGCCATACTTAAACCTAAAAACTGCCAAGGTATTTCTGCACAGTTACCATCCCCCATAAACAAGGCATTAAGGACATCAGAAAATGGAAAAACGTCAATGATGTATTCTAGTGGAGGTCCACATAAAGGAACCTCGTCTTCTGGCAAGCTTTGTAACCAAACCTGTCTACCAGCAATCCATGCTCCAGCTGTTGCGCACAAAAAAATAAATCCTGAATAAAGGCGAACAAGAGGGCCAAGAGGGTTATGAAGAAAGGCAACAAATGAAGTGACACCAATAACGCAATAAAAAAACTGTTGGGTGATACAAAGAGTACAAGCTTCAAGCCCCAGTATTTTTATACTGTAAGCTGCGTAACCAATCAGAGCTCCGACAAGTAGAAAAACAATTAAATGGATTTGACGAGGTTGCAACTGAAGTAAAAAAAGATTCATTAAATAGCCTCAATAATTAGTTAGAAAATTTAAAAACTATCTTTTTCCATATCTTGCAAGTTCCTCAGGATCATCTATCTTTGGCTTCGAAAAAAATTCATTGATCATAGGAACAAAAAACTCTAGAGGCTTTGATTCATAATCTGGGTCAAAGCAGTTTTGGTCATACTCATGACAGAATTTTATAGCATCTTGATACCACGGGCTATCAATAAATAATTCTCTAGCATTTCTATCTCCACCAGAATGATGGGCATAGTAATACATCTGAAAGACGCCATGATGCTTAATAATCCAATAAATCTTTTCTGAAATAAAAGGTCGAAGAATTGCCGCAGCCATTTCAGAATGAGAATATGGAGCCAGCTCATCTCCAATATCATGAAACAAAATCGCAATTACCATTTCCAGATCCTCACCAGCAAGATGAGCTCTAGTAGCACCTTGCAGACTGTGTTCTAGTCGACTAATTTGATAACCTGAAAGACTTGAATTGAGCGACCTAAGCGCAGCGATCAAACGCTTTGGAAGGTCTACATTAAATTGATCTTCAAGGCCATTAAGAAAAGCATACTCTTCAGCAGTCCCGTTCTCCATACTTTTAAAGTTAACCTTATCCATCATAAATTTATTTATATTAGTATTCTGCCTTATATTCTTTTTGCGCTATCCTTTAATAATCCAGCAACATAATGTGAAAATGAATGTCTAACTAACATTAAAAGTTTATCCTCTGAATCACGAAAAACGATTACAGGCGCTTGCCCTAAAGTAGTCGATACAACTTTCTTAGAGCTAAGTGAGCCTCCTAAATCATAACTCATCCACCTTGCCAAAAGGCTGTACATCTTTTTACCAGTAAATTCAAGGACGCCGTATGCAGCAGAGTTATCTATCATCGACATACCTTTCGGTAATAATTCAATTTTATCTAGTATACCTGCCTTATTTTGTCTATTATCGACCAACCAAAACTCGTCAGGGCTAATCCAAAGACACTTAATGTCATTATTACCAGAGCTAATACACAGAGCTTCAGGGAGATCTACCCCAAAATATTCATTTACTACTTCTATATTTTTTTTATGGTCTTTAGATGTTCTTAAAACAATTACAGCTTTATCATCAAGCTCGCTACATTCTAGATCTTCTTGACATATTAACAAACCATCCCGATCTAGAGATGACTGAAAAGTGGATCTAAATTCAGGATTAAAATTTTCTTTTGAACTAGTCATTTCCATCTACCTTCTCGCCATTAATATCATAGAAAACACTACTCGAGACTTCACAGGGTATTTCTTTTAGTCCTTGTTTTTCTTGGACTATCTTAACCAAAACTGTTTCACTCATTTTTGATAATCCTCCTTTGAGTTGAGCTAATGCAATTGATCTCCCGAGTATAGGACTGTAATAACTAGAAGTAACATAACCAATCGATCTACTCTTATTATCAATAATATGAGAACCTTCAGGCAGGACAACTTGCTCATCCTTTGTCAAAAGCCCAACTAGTTGAAAACGCTCCTCAGAATTGAGTGCAGAGATACTAAAGGATCGACGACCAATATAAGAAAAGGGTTTATCTTTGGCAAGTATCCAGCCCATATTAACATCCATAGGAGTCATTGAGCCATCAGTATCTTGGCCAACAATAATATACCCCTTCTCCGCACGAAGTACATGCATCGACTCCGTTCCATAAGGTGTTATATTCCATTTTTTACCTGCTAAAGCAACCTGATTCCAAATATAGTAGCCATAATTAGCTTCTATATTAATTTCATAAGCAAGCTCACCAGAAAAACTAATCCTCATAATTCGCGCATCAACACCGCATACCGTACCAGGTCGCCACTGCATAAATTTAAAATTCTGACGATCAAAGTCAACATCTTGGCAAAGCACTTTCATTAAATTGCGGGCATTAGGTCCTACAACTGCTATAGTTGCATATTGGTCTGTAACACTATTGAGGTGAACATCCAAATTACTCCATTCGGTTTGAAGCCACATCTCCAATGCAGAATACACACTGGCAGCTCCTCCAGTAGTGGTAGTCATAATAAAATGATTATCATTTATACAGGTTGATACACCATCATCAATGATCATTCCTTTTTCATTACACATAAGCCCATATCGACAGCTGCCTGGAGCAAGTTTCATCCATGCGTTAGTATAAACTCGCGACAAAAATTCTCTTGCATCACTGCCCTGAACATCAATCTTGCCTAGCGTTGATGCATCCATCATCCCAAGCGAAGTCCTTGCAGCCAAGCACTCTCTGTTAACCGCTTGATGAATATCTTCCCCATTTATAGGGTAATACCAAGGTCGGTACCACTGCCCAACAACTTCAAATTCTGCACCACTCGAGACATGACAATCATTAATTGTTGTATATCTCTGAGGATCGAAAAAATCACCAATTTCTCTACCTGCCATAGCGCCAAAATCAACGCCAGTATAAGCAGGGCGAAAGGTAGTTGTTCCAACTTCTGACATAGATATACCTAAAAATTTAGCTGCAACCGCAATACCATTAATATTTCCTGTTTTGCCTTGGTCCGTTCCAAAACCCATTGCTGTATAGCGCTTAATATGTTCAATCGAACGGTAACCCTCTCTAATTGAAAGCGCAACATCCAAAGTAGTTACATCATTCTGCATATCAAGAAAAACTTTTGGTCTATTAAGAATCTCAACTGGAGTAAAAAATTGGCTAACATTAAAAAAGTTTAAATAATTTGTACTCAATTTATCTTGGTTTATTTTTTTAACAATGCCTAAAGATTTAAGAGTTAATTGGGCTTTATTCTTAGCATCACCAACGGCATCCTGCCATGCGCCTACTCCTGCAACAGATCCGCATACCTGTCTATTATTACGTTCTTTTTGAGGTAAAAATGATTGTGAAACCTCATCATAAAAAGTTTTAGCACCACAATGACAATCAAGGTGAACCACAGGATTAAAGCCTCCAGAAGTTGCTAATAAATCGCATTTTAATTGTTGTGAGCCACCTGAAACATTCCACTCTTTTCCTTGAAGTGCTACTTGAGAAAGCTCAATACTCCGAACAAGATGGGTGCCATTTGCCTTTAGAATAGCATAACCCTGGAAAACTTTAACACCAAGGCCTTTTACGTTCGTAACAATCTCACTCTGAATCTCTGAAGACCTCACATCAACAACTGTACATTTAATGTTTATATTATTAAGGTCGATTGCAGTACTATAAATACTGTCATTGTTGCCATACAAAACAATATCTTTGCCCGATATTACACCAAATTCATTCAGAAAACGTCTCACAGATTGACTCAACATAATATTTGCTAAATCATTAGTCTCAAACAGCATTGGTCGCTCATGAGCACCAGTTGCTAAAATAACTTCCTTAGCACGTATCTTATGAATTGTTTTTCTAGCAGCTTGGCCCTGTTCTGTAACCAAAGACTCACCTGTTGCATTGGTTTCTAATACCTCAATATAGTTATGATCATACCAAGCATAGGCAGCTGATCTCAAAAACAAAGTAAGACGACTATTATCTTCATTCATATATGAAAATAGTTTTTCAATACTATCTTTATGCCAAGTTGATGCTGCGTCATCAGTTGAGAATTCATTAAATAATTCCCCACCCAAATGTTCACGCTCATCAACCAAAATAACTCTTTCAGTCTTCGAATTATTAAGCACTTCTAGTGCTGCTGATATGCCTGCCACACCACCACCAATGACAACAACTTCAGCATGATGAAAGACATGGTCATAAACATCAACATCTTTTTCAGTTGGCGCTTTTGAAAAACCTGAGAGCGCTCTTAAGCTATTCTCTACCTTGGCCCATACCTTTTGCTTAATAAAAGTCTTATAGTAGAAACCAGCCGGCATAAAACGATGAAATGGCTTAATAAGTGCACGGAAATCTAATGCATTGGGATTACTTGAACTCACAGCGCTAAGTCCATCATAAAGCATAACTTCAGTAGCCTTTAGGTTGGGCGTATAACGACCGCCAATTTCTAATGATATTAAAGCATTAGGCTCTTCAACACCTGCAGCCATAAGACCACGCTTGCGTCCATACTTAAAACTTCTAGCAAAAAACAATACGTCATTTGCAACTAACGCTGACGCTAAAGTATCGCCCTTATAGCCTTTGTACGTTTTATTATTAAATATAAAAGTTAATGACTGTGAGTAGTCAATCTGGTGACTTGAATGGTTCTCTATTCTCATAATTCACTATCGCTGGTTACTTCACCAAAAGCAGCTACTTTTATTATTTCATGGCTAATCGTTGATCGCTTTACCAGAAAGTATTTACGACAGCCATTTGTATGAACCCATTGCTCCCATTGATCTCCCTTATGGTTCGACCGATAAAAAACATAATCAGCCCACTCTGCATCACTCAAATCTTCAGGATTCTGAGGTCTAGCAATGAAAGCCTCTCCGGCTGGAGAGAATTCATTTTGGTCCCTTGATTCTTTACAATATGGACAATCTATCAAAAACATAACATCACCTATTTAGATAATTAGTGGGCCACGCCTGCTGCGCCATGCTCATCAATAAGAGCGCCACTCGTAAAACGATCAATATGAAAAGGCTCTGCTAACTCATGCTGCTTGTCTTGAGCAATAGTATGAGCAAAAACATTACCTGAGCCTGGGGTCGCTTTAAATCCTCCGGTGCCCCAACCGCAATTGAAGTACAAACCTTCAACCTTTGTTGGACTAATAATTGGGCATGCATCAGGACAAACATCAACTATACCGCCCCATTGTCGGTTCATACGAACGCGAGAAAATATTGGGAACAATTCCAATATAGCAGCAGCACAATGTTCAACAATTTTTGCACTGCCTCTTTGCGCATAAGAGTTATAACCATCAATTCCTGCACCAATAACTAGATCACCCTTGTCACTTTGACTAACATAACCATGTACAGCATTAGACATCACTACGGTATGGAGTATTGGCTTCATAGCCTCAGATACGAACGCTTGCAGGGGGTGGCTTTCAACGGGCACTTTTAGGCCGGCCATTTTAGCTATGACTGACGAGTGTCCTGCACTTACGCAGCCAACACGATCCGCTATGATATCTCCCTTGGTAGTTTTAACACCCTTAACTCTGCCTTCTTCAACCTCAATATCAATAACTTCACAATTTTGAATAATGTCTACTCCAAGAATTGAAGCAGCCCTCGCAAAACCCCATGCAACGCCATCATGTCTAGCAACTCCACCGCGCGCCTGAAAAGAAGACCCCATAATTGGATACCTGACATTTTTCGAAGTATTAATAATGGGAATTTGTTCTTTAATTTCTTTAGCATCTACCACTACAGCATCGACACCATTGAGAACATTAGCGTTGACTCTCCTCTCAATATCTCTCATATCTTGCAAAGTGTGTCCAAGATTGTAGACACCCCTCTGGCTAAACATGACATTAAAATTAAGATCTTCACTGAGCCCTTCCCAAAGTTTCATTGAATGCTCATACAAACTTGAAGCCTCGTCTCTTAAATAGTTTGAACGAATAATAGTCGTATTTCTGCCTGTATTTCCACCACCAATATAGCCTTTTTCAACAACAGCGACATTTGTAATACCACACTCTTTTGCTAAATAGTATGCAGTTGCTAAGCCATGCCCGCCACCTCCAATTATGATGACGTCATATTTAGATTTAGGCTCAACTAGAGGGATTGCTTGGTCCCAATCTTGGTCACTAAAACCTGCTTTTAATAGTGAATACCAGGAATATTTTTTTTGCATAATATTAAACTCGAACAATAAAAACTATAACTCAAGAATTACATCAGTTGTTGGGTAAGAACAACACGTAAGGATGTAACCTTCTTTTTCATGGGACTTGAGAAGCCCACCTTGTGCATCCATCTCTACCATGCCTTGTAACATTTTTGTGCGACATGTACCACATAATCCTTGGGAACATGCAAAAGGCACTGTAATACCTTGCTTCTGTATTGAAACCAGTATGCTTGTGTTACTTCCACAAGGTATAACTTCTCCACTCTTTGAAAGGGTTACATTATATTCATTAATTTCTTCAGCTGGAACTTCATGCTTTGGTAATTCATGATTAATAGCCATGTTCTTTTGAGCAGTTGAGCTCTCAATATCAAAGCTTTCTTGGTGGTATGACGACATATCAAAATCATTAGACTCCAATATTTTTTTCGCGTTAATCATATAAGGTTCTGGCCCGCAACAATATATCTCTCTATCAACAAAATCAGGCACTAACTCTATAAGCATCTCATGGTTTAAAAATCCACTTGGTCCTTGCCAATCTGAATCGGCAACATCACATATAAAATGTCTTTGAAAATTTGACTGGTGAAGTTGATAATAATCGAGCTCATCTTTTGCAATCAAGTCCTTAGATGATTGCGCATGGTGAAGAAAAATTAGATCAACATTTAAAGATAGATCAATAAAATATCTTGCCATTGAGAGCATTGGCGTAATTCCACTTCCACCTGACATTAACAAAATTTTAGTTCTGGGCTTGTCAAGAGCAACACTAAAAGAGCCTCCAATGTCTAGAGCATCAATGCAGTCACCAACTTTCAAACTCTCGTGCATCCAATTAGTAACAACACCATCTTGCATTCTCTTATTAGTAATTGTTATAGTATGCGGTCTAGAGGGGCTTGAAGCAATGGTGTAGGTCCGCATAACTTCAGAACCATCAATATTCAAAAATAAAGTGGTATGCTGCCCTGGCAAAAACTGAAACCATGCATCTAACTTAGACTTAAAAGTAAAGCTCTTAACATTGTGAGTTTCGTCTTTTATTTCTATGCACTCAAGCGGCGAAAGGTTGCCCTCCCATTTGGTAAGATTTTCAATATTAATGTTTGGAAAAACTAATTCATTCATAATAAAAAACAAGATTTAATAGGGAAAATATTATATTTTAATAGTTTTTATTGAAACGCAAAAATACAACAAATCACAATTACAAATAATGCATCAATTACTTATCTCAATGATACTTTTCTTTTAAACGCTAAATTAAAGCAATACAGAAAAAGCGCGAATTTTATCTATGAAGATTAACTAATGCAATACCTTTGTTTTAAAACTTAAAAAACATTATATTACAAGGGCTTATGGCATAGGTATTATGTGTATTTTTCTAGCATTAATTCCTTGCAAAATAATTGCCATAACTATAGCACAACCACCAATTAAAGTATTTGTACTTGGCACCTCATGAATTCCTAAAATTGGCAGCCATGCCCAAAAAATACCTAAAACTACTTCTAACAATGAAAGCATTACTAGCTCTCCACTTGGTAAGTATTTTGCACCAAATGCATACAATATTAAACCAACACCAATAACTAGTCCGCTCATCACACTTATACCAATATTAACGCTTGGTATTTCAAAACTACTATCGGTTACTATAATCAAGATTATTGCCCATATCATGCAAAAAAAGCCGGCAATTGCGGGTGTTAATAATTTAGGTATTTCAGGATTTTTTCGAATTGTAATTGTGTATATAGCAAAGCCTAAAGCTACAAAGAATCCATAAATTACGCCTAATATGGTAGTAGATTTGTCACTACCCCAAACCATAATTGTAATTCCAGTTATAACAATCATCATATTTATTATTGTTATTCTACTAAGCCTCTCCCCAAGAACAAGGTAACCAAGAAACGCAGAAAGAACAGGAGACAACCCCAACATCAATAATGTTATGGCTACTGTTGTTGTTGTAAGAGCATAAATCCAACCAAAAAATATGGCTGACATCACTAAACCACCGAATAAACTCCAAGAATCAATACGCTTAAAAGTGTTTAAAAAATTTCTACCCTCTCTAAATAAAATAAAAATCAATACCACCAAAGTAATAATTAGACTTCTATAGAGAAGGTATTGCAATCTATAAATTTCTGCATCTTCCAATAAACGAACTAAAGGAGCGCTAAAACTCCATATTACCCCACTGATAATAACTAGCGTAAACCCACGTAAATAGTTATTCTGCATGAATAATCTCCACCTTTAACATCAAGATTGATGCCAATTATTTGCGCATTCTGTTCCTAATTTGAATAACTGTCAATCATTTTTTTTACTCATTAATATAGAATAGATATTTTTAACTTAGATTGTCTTTTTTTATGAATTTTATATTTAAATATCATTTATATATACAATATAAATTATGATTAAAAAATTTACAAATACCCATAATAAATGGCAATTCTGGATTGACAGAGGAGGGACCTTTACAGATATTATTGGGCGTAATCCAGATGGTAAAATTTCCACACATAAACTACTATCAGAAAATCCTAAACAATACTCTGACGCAGCTATCCAAGGTATTCGTGACATATTGTCTTTAAAGTCTAATGACCAAATCCCGCTAGATAAAATTGATCTAATAAAAATGGGCACAACTGTTGCAACTAATGCTTTATTAGAACGTAAAGGCGAAAAAACTCTATTAGCAATTACAAAAGGATTTGGTGATATCTTACGAATTGGTTACCAGCAACGACCAAAATTATTTGCTCTCAATATTAAATTGCCAGATATGCTCTACTCAGAAATTGTAGAGATTGATGAGCGGGTAGATATTCATGGGAACATAATTAAAAAACTTGATAAGACTGATACAGAAATAAAACTAAAAAAAGTATTTGACAATGGGTACCGTTCAATCGCTATTGTTCTGCTCCATGGATATCGATATCAAAACCATGAAAATCAAATACATCTCATTGCTAAAGAAATTGGTTTTAAACAAATTTCAGTGAGCCACCAAGTTAGTCCATTAATGAAAATTATCCCTAGAGGTGACACAACTGTGATTGATGCTTACCTATCACCTATTTTGCGACGCTATGTGAGACAAATTGAAAATGCTGTGGGGACTGTGAAGAGAGAAAAAGGAAAGTTAATGTTTATGCAATCCAATGGCGGACTAACTGATGCAAAATTTTTTCAAGGAAAAGATGCAATTCTTTCAGGTCCCGCTGGTGGGGTTGTTGGTATGGTAAAAACTGGAGAAAAAGCAGGCTTTAAAAAACTGATCGGCTTTGATATGGGAGGTACTTCCACTGATGTTTGTCACTATAACGGTGAATATGAAAGAACCCTCGAAACACAAGTTGCAGGCGTAAGGCTTAGAGCACCTATGATGTTGATTAATACCGTAGCAGCTGGTGGTGGGTCAATTCTTCACTTTGATGGATCCCGCTACCGAGTTGGCCCAGATTCAGCAGGAGCAAACCCTGGTCCAGCCTGTTATCGCAATAGAGGACCCCTAACAGTTACTGACTGTAATGTAATGCTGGGGAAATTAAATCCAGAATTCTTTCCCAAAGTGTTTGGAAAAAATGCAAACGAAGCAATAGATATTAATATAGTTAAAGAAAAATTTAATGAGCTAGCAAAAGAAATTTCTCTTGCAACTAAAAAAACTGTCTCACCTATAAAGGTTGCTGAAGGATTTTTATCAATAGCAGTTCAAAGTATGGCAAATGCTATTAAAAAAATATCAGTTCAACGTGGATATGATGTGAGCCAATATGCCTTGTCTTGTTTTGGTGGCGCTGGAGGGCAACATGCATGCCTCGTTGCAGATAGTCTTGGTATGAAAATAATTCATTTACATAAGTATGCAGGAGTTTTATCTGCCTATGGAATTGGCCTTGCGGAAACTCGAACTATTAATGATCTTGCTATTGAATTAAACCTTACTGAAGACATTATTGAATCACTCTTGATTCAATTTGATAATTTAAAAGAAAAAGGAAGAGAAGAAATGTTGGCTCAAAATTTAGATTCTAAGAAGCTTTATTATAGCTCTCGAATTTATCTTCGCTATGAAGGATCTGATAGCGCTCTTGCAGTTAGATTTTCTGAATATCAAAAAATAAAATCAAATTTTGAAAACATTCATCTTGCCAGGTTTGGATTTATTTCTCCAGAAAAATCGATGATTGTTGAATCAATTCAAGTTGAAGTTTCGTCTCCAAGTCAGCATTTTGAAAGCAAAAAAAACAACAGTATAAAGGAAGGTAGAAGTCCACTAGCAAAGTTAAATGTTGTGATGAATGGTGATTTAACTCCCACTTCATTTTATCATCGTAATAATATTGCTACTAATGAACAGATTATTGGACCCGCTGTAATTATTGAAGAAACCTCAACAATTGTTATTGAGCCTGGTTGGCAAGCAAGCATCAAGGGGGACAGTGATCTTATATTAGAACGCTCTGAACAAAAACAAAGAATGAGCGCTATTGGCACAAACGTTGATCCAGTAATGCTGGAGATTTTTAACAATTTATTTATGAACGTTGCAGAGCAAATGGGAACAGTACTAGAAAATACTGCTTCATCAGTTAACATTAAAGAGCGACTCGATTTTTCTTGTGCTTTATTTTCTCCAGCTGGTGATTTAGTTGCCAATGCTCCTCATGTACCTGTTCATCTTGGCTCAATGAGCGAGTCAATAAAAACAATAATTCGCGAAAACAATAAAACAATGATGCCTGGTGATGCTTTTCTGATTAATGCTCCATACAATGGTGGAACACATTTACCTGACATTACTCTTATAAAGCCTGTTTATGATGAACGAGAAAAAAAGGTAATTTTCTATGTTGCAACTCGTGGCCACCATGCAGATATTGGTGGAACGGTGCCAGGATCTGCTCCTGCATATTCAAAACATATTAAAGAAGAGGGCATCTTGATTGATAATTTCACTTTAGTGTCAAAAGGGGTTTTTCTTGAAGAAGAAATATACAATTTATTAAACTCTGGTGACTTCCCTGCACGTAATATTAAGCAAAATATTGCTGATTTAAAAGCTCAGGTTGCGTCAGCAGAAAAAGGCGCCCAAGAATTACTTGAAATAATTCAAAATTATGGCCTTGAGGTTGTTCACGCATATATGCAGCATGTTCAAGATAACGCTGAGGAGTCTGTTCGAAGAATTTTAGATGTTCTGAGTGATTCTAGCTTTACCTACAAAATGGATGATGGCTACCAAGTGAGTGTTGCTATAAGTGTCGATAAAAAGGATCGCAGCGCAACTATAGACTTTACTGGGACTAGTAATCAACATCCAAGCAACTTTAATGCACCAAGTGCGATTTGTCATGCTGCAGTTCTTTATGTTTTTCGTTGTTTAGTTGATGACGATATTCCACTCAATGCCGGCTGCCTCAGGCCCTTAAAGCTAATTATTCCTGAAAATTCAATGATTAACCCTAAATACCCAGCAGCAGTTATAGCTGGAAATGTTGAAACTTCTCAATATATTGTAGATACACTTTTGGGGGCCTTAGGTGTAGTTGCTGCCTCACAAGGAACTATGAATAACTTTATATGGGGCAATGATAGAATTCAGAATTATGAAACTATTTGTGGAGGTTCTGGTGCAAGCGCAGAACAAAATGGCTGCAGTGCAGTTCATACCCACATGACCAATTCTAGATTAACAGATCCTGAGGTTTTAGAATGGCGCTTTCCTGTTAGACTTGAATCATTCAGTATTAGAAATAACTCTGGAGGTGATGGCATTCATAAAGGAGGTGATGGTGTTGATCGAAGATTACGCTTTCTAGAATCAATGACAGTAAATATGATTGCTGGCCACAGAGTAGTACCCCCTTATGGTATTGAAGGGGGAAAGCCAGGCGCAGTAGGAAAAAATTATGTCATTCATGCAGATGCACAAATCACTGAATTAGGGACTAAAGGTCAGATTGAAGTTGTAAAAGATGATATTTTTGTCCTGAAAACACCTGGTGGAGGTGGTTATGGACAATACAATTAGCTAAATAACTATTAGCACTAATATTATTTGATTTGTAGAAAATTATGGCCATTCATTTCACTTCTGAAGAGTTTCAAAAAAGACAATCTAAAACAATTTCTGAACTAGTAAAGCGAGGTCTTGATGGTATTTTAATGTTTCGGCAAGAAAGTATGTACTATCTAAGTGGCTATGATAGCTTTGGATATGCAATGTTTCAGTGCCTATATTTAGGCATAGATGGCCGAATGGTGCTACTCACAAGAGCCCCTGATTTTGCTCAAGCAGAGTTGACATCAATTCTAGATGATATAAGAATCTGGAAAGATGAGGAAGGCAGAAATCCAGCGTTAAATTTAAAATTACTACTTAAAGAACTTAATTGTGAAAATAAACAATTAGGAATTGAATATGATAGCTTCGGGTTAACTGCACATAATTACCGCCTTTTAGAGGGCGCATTAGATGGTTTTTGCAGTCTTAGTGATTCTTCTGACTTAGTTAATCAGTTGCGTTACATTAAAAGCTCTCAAGAATTAGCCTATATTCGAAAAGCTGGAATACTTGCTGATAAAGCATATGATGAAGGCATAAAACTAACTCAAGAAGGTGCCTTTGAAGGAGACATTGTCGCTGCAATGCAAGGTGCAGTTTTAAAGGGCGGCGGTACTTACGCTGCAAATGAATTTATCATTGGTTCAGGTGAACATGCACTACTGTGTCGTTATCATGCTGGCCCACGACACCTTGATTCAGTCGATCAAATGACTCTGGAATGGGCAGGCTGTTATCGTCGATATCATGCAGCAATGATGAGAACTGTATTAATTGGGGAGGCTAAACCAGAACACCATATTATGCATAGTGTAGCTGTTGATGCCCTATTAGCGTGTGAAGAAACCTTAAAACCAGGAAACACTTTAGGTGATGTATTTATGGCACATGCTAATGTCATGGACAAAGGAGGTTTTAAGGATCATCGATTAAATGCTTGTGGCTATTCAATGGGCTGCGCTTATGCCCCTATTTGGGTTGACCACCCAATGATTTTTGAAAATAACCCGATGGTGATTGAAGAAAACATGGTGTTTTTTTTACACATGATTTTAATGAATAGAGAAAATCGTCTTGCTATGTGTCCTGGACACTCAGTGATCGTTGGTTCAAATGGCATTGAAAGACTAAGCAGTAAATCACTAAACCTAGAGGTTAAATAATTTATGATGTTGTATGATTACTTTGAACACTCTAGTGTATTTACGAACAAACTGTGTGCAGCAACTTCTTTATAATAAAAAAATGACTAAAAAATTATGAAAACAATTTGTCAAAATTTAGAACCGCTAGATGCGAATGAGCGTCGTGCTATTAAGCCTGTGGTTTCTTACCCTATTGATAATTTACCGACATATGATTCAACTCTTTATAGAGATGCAAGAGATAAAATGAAACTTGTTGACTCATTTATCATTCCACCAAGAGAGGCAAAAACTTTTGTTGTGCCTGCTGGTCATTTTTTTCGAATTGTAAGCATCGAGGGACCCCAAGTTGGAGATTTAAACTTGTGGAATAAAAATAATATTAATGAGCATTTTTATAGTGGAAAAACTAGGGCGCTCTATGGCACTCATGTAAGTACTGGTGATAGACTTTACTCAAACTTTCCTTATCTTAGACCTATCACTACAATTACTCATGACACACTTGACTGGTACGGATGGGATGAAGACGGAGGAGGCGTCCACGATGTTATAGGTACTCGTTGTGATCCTTATACACATATGGCATTAAATGATGAGGAATATCATTACTGTTGCCATTCAAACCTTTGCAGAGCCTTAGCGACCCAACAGCAAAAGACAATTGCAGAAGTTGAGCAAAGAGTTCATGACGTTTTGAATGTCTTTATGTGTACTGGCTTTACTAAAGACACTCATCAATACTTTATGAAAGCTAGCCCCGTAAGACCTAATGATTTCATTGAATTTTTTGCTGAGATAGATCTATTAGGTGCTTTATCAGCTTGTCCAGGAGGTGATTGCAGCTCAATTCATTCAAGTGATTCTGCAAAATGCTACCCTCTAAAAGTTGAAATCTACCAACCAAAGATTGGCACTTTAAAGCACTGGGTTTCGCCATCATTAAATAAGTACTCTAGAAGTCATGGTGCCAGTTAAAATTCAACTTTAATTCATACAGCTAGAAAAGAATGGAAAACTTAAGAGGTATCTTATTCATGATTCTAGCCATGGCTGGCTTTGCATTTGAAGATTTATTTATCAAAATGCTCTCGGCTTATTTTCCAATATCAGAAGTAATAATAATTCTTGGCTTTACTGGAAGCGTTATATTGCTAATTATTGCACTTCTTCAGCGAGCACCAATTATTCATAAAGATCTATTGAACAGGCATGTAATAAGTCGTACAATTTTTGATCTTTTAGGGGCGGTATTTTTTGTTACAGCAATTGCCTTAACGCCACTTTCATCCGCCTCAGCAATTCTACAAATAACGCCATTATTAGTAACCATTGGAGCTGCAGTATTTTTTAGAGAAAATGTAGGGTGGAGGCGCTGGTCGGCAGTATTTGTTGGCTTCATTGGTGTATTATTGATTTTGCGTCCTGGCTTTGGAGGATTCATGCCAGCATCAATATTCGCATTGCTTGGAGCTGTATTTCTAGCAGCAAGAGACTTAGCAACTCGCGCAATGAAGGTGAAACTTCCTTCAGTAACGATTGCTTTATATGCCTTCATAGCTTTTGGGATCTCAGGTATTTTGATAATTCCATTTAACTCAGCAATGATAGCTCCAACATCAAATCAAATTATGTATTTTATTGGAGCATCAACCTTTGGAGTAATTGCTTATTATTCACTTGTTATCTCTTCACGTATTGGTGAAATGTCAGTTATATCGCCATTCCGATATTCAAGAATAGTATTTGCAATGCTCCTAGCAATCATAATTCTCGGAGAGAGGCCAGATAGCTTCACATTGATTGGAGCTACAATTATTGTAGCCTCTGGGCTTTATACATTCATTCGTGAAAGTGTTTTAAATAAACCACAATAAAATTATAATTTTTATACCTAGGACTTAACTTCCCTTGCAAGAAGCTAAAAGCATATGTTTAAAAAAAACTTGCTATACTTAACGAAATTGACTAACATCCGCACAAATTAACTTATACAAAGGAGTCGCTATGAATATGCCAAGAACAATACTTATACCAAATGGTGACAATATAGTACATACATTTAGTGATAAAGAATTCCAAAATCGTCAAGAACGCCTTAGAAGTCATATGGCACAAAATAATATTGATAGTGTAATTTTTACATCTATCCATAGTATTAATTATTACAGTGACTTCCTCTATTGTTCGTTTGGACGTCCTTATGCGCTTGTTGTCACTCAAGAGAAAGCAACAACTGTAACCGCAAATATTGATGGTGGCCAGCCTTGGAGACGAACTTTTGGTGAAAACTTAGTCTACACAGACTGGCAAAAAGATAGCTTCTTTTATGCATTACAGCAGCTAGTAAATAACAGTGGTAAAATTGGCATCGAGCATGACCATATAACCAAAGAACGTTTAGACAAGCTTCAAACTGCCTTTGATAAAGCTGAGTTTTTTGATATTTCAGCTGACTGCATGAAGATGCGCTCTGTTAAATCAGATGAAGAAATTGCACACATTATTCAAGGAGCAAACGTTTGTGATATAGGTGGTGCAGCTTTAGTTGAGGCTATTAAAGAAGGTGCGCCAGAGCACGAAATAGCTCTTCACTCAACACAGGCCATGGTCAGAGAAATTGCTAAGCGCTATCCGCACACTGAACTCATGGATACTTGGACCTGGTTTCAGTCTGGCATCAATACTGATGGTGCTCATAACCCTGTTACTTCAAGGCAAGTTCAAAAGGGTGATATTCTAAGTCTTAACTGTTTCTCAATGATTGCCGGCTATTATGTAGCACTAGAAAGAACGTTATTTTATGACCATGTTGATGATGAATCTCTTAGATTATGGGAAATTAATGTAAAGGTTCATGAAGAAGGAATGAAACTTATTAAACCTGGAGTTGCATGCAAAGACATTGCTCTTGAGCTTAATAAAATTTTTGAAGAATATGGTTTGCTTGAAAGCAGGACCTTTGGCTATGGTCACTCATTTGGTGTACTGTCTCACTACTACGGCCGTGAAGCTGGTGTAGAGTTAAGAGAGGATATTGATACAGTTCTTCAAAAAAATATGGTAGTTTCTATGGAGCCAATGATTATGATTCCAGAAGGACAGCCAGGTTCAGGAGGCTATCGTGAACATGATATTATGGTATTAACTGAAGATAGTGCATATGACATTACCAAATTTCCATTTGGACCAGAACATAATATAATTAGTTAGTGGTGATCGGTTTTCTAACTTTCGTACGAGTAGATCTCTACCATCATCTCGTCAGCAATTTGCTCTAGTTTATCTCTCATAAGGCTTTCATCCACAGAAACAGGAAGATGAAGAGTAATTTGTGCCTTGAATAGTTGCTCTCCTGACATCGATGCATCGATTATTTCAGTCTTTAGCTCTTCTACATTTGATTGCAAATCATTAGCCAAGACATGAGAGAGTTTATTAATAATGCCAACATGATTTTGGCCTATAAGCTCAATATTGTAACTCTTAAAATCAGCTTGTTCTAGAGGTGTTGTTTCTTCGCATGCAATCTGTAAACCTAACGAAGAAGAAACTAATGCTTTCTTTAATTTTGCAGCATTTTTTGATGGAACATTAACTTTCAAGATGCCAGCAAACTTTCCTTCAAAGCTTGACATGCGACTTTCAATCCAATCACCATCACTAGAAACAATGATTTTTGACAACCCATCCACTAATCCAGGTTTGTCGTCCCCTAATACACTAATCAAAAATGATTTCATAACAGTTATTTATAATTTTCAATACTCGGACAAGAACAAATTAAGTTTTTGTCCCCATAAACGTTATCTACTCGAGAGACTGGAGGCCAATACTTAACTCTTCTTAAGGTTTCTAAAGGGTAAGCAGCCTCTTCCCTAGAATAGGAAAAATTCCATTGAGTAGATGTTACCATTTCTAGAGTGTGGGGCGAATTAATTAATGGGTTATCTTCTGTTGAATACTCACCTGACTCAACCTTCTGTATCTCTTTCCTGATTTGTATCATAGCATCACAAAATCGATCTAGCTCATCTAAAGATTCAGACTCCGTTGGCTCAATCATTAGTGTGCCTGCAACTGGAAATGACATAGTTGGCGCGTGAAAACCAAAGTCAATTAATCGTTTTGCAACGTCATCAACACTAATACCTACTGTATCTTTGATAGGTCGAATGTCAACAATGCATTCATGGGCAACCCTACCATTTTCATCACTATAGAGTATTGGGTAATGCTCTTCAAGCCTTTTAGTTATGTAATTTGCATTCAAGATTGCATTACATGTAGCATCATAAAGACCATCCTTCCCAAGCATTGCAATATACATCCAACTAATAGGCAAAATACTTCCTGAGCCCCAAGGTGCTCCAGCAATACTACCGACATCTGTATTATTTAATGGCGTTGTAGGTAAAAAATTTACCAAATGCTCCTTAACTCCAATAGGTCCTACACCTGGACCGCCACCTCCATGAGGTATTGCGAATGTCTTATGTAAGTTTAGATGTGAAACGTCACCCCCAAATTCACCAGGAGCAGAAATGCCCACCATAGCATTCATATTTGCACCATCAATATATACCTGACCTCCAGCTTTATGTATGATCTCACACACCTCTTTTACATCTTTTTCAAATACTCCATGAGTAGAGGGATAGGTAATCATTATTGCTGCAAGATTATCAGCATTATCTTTACACTTTGATTTTAAATCTGCAAGATCAATATTCCCACTATCTGCAGTCTTAATTACTACTACCTTCATACCTGCCATTTGTGCAGAAGCCGGGTTGGTGCCATGAGCAGAGGCAGGAATTAAACAAATATTTCGGTTATCATCACCTCTACTTCTGTGATATCCACGTATCGCAATAAGGCCGGCATACTCTCCCTGGGCTCCAGAATTAGGTTGTAATGATATCGCTGAGTAGCCAGTTATTTCACAAAGCATCTCTTCAAGCTCGCTTATCATTTGCTGATATCCTATGACCTGATTCATTGGAACTGCAGGGTGAATTTGAGAAAATTCTGGCCAAGTAACGGGTATCAATTCAGCCGCAGCATTCAATTTCATTGTGCACGATCCAAGCGGAATCATTGAACGATCAAGTGCTATATCTTTATCACCAAGATAGCGAATATACCTAATCATGTTTGTTTCTGAGCGATAGGTATTGAAGACTTTATGTGTTAAAAATTTTGATTTCCGTTTTAAATTCTTGTTAATTTGAGTTTTATTTTTCTCAAATAAGTTTTGAGAGTTAAGATTAGACTCTGTATTAAATATCCTCCATAAATACTCAATATCCTCAGGAGTGCTTAGCTCATCAAATGAAACTGAAACTAGAGTTTTACTAAAAACATTTATATTGTATCCATTTTTTTCAGCCTGCATAATAATAGCATCAGAGTTTTTTACTTCTACCGTTAATGTATCAAAAAATGTTTGATTTACAATACGAAATCCCATTTTTTCCATGCCATCAGCAAAAACACTGGCATAGCGAAAAATTCGTCCAGCAATATATTTAAGGCCTTGTGGGCCATGGTAAACCGCGTACATACTAGCCATAATTGCCAAAAGCGCCTGTGCTGTACAAATATTACTAGTAGCCTTCTCACGACGAATGTGTTGCTCTCTAGTCTGAAGTGCAAGTCGATATGCTAACCTACCTTTAGTATCAACTGATGCACCAATAATGCGCCCTGGCATAGATCGCTTATACTTATCATTGATAGACATATAAGCAGCGTGTGGGCCGCCATAACCAATTGGCACGCCAAATCTTTGAGTATTTCCAACCACCAAATCTGCGCCCATTTCACCAGGTGGTTTTAAGAGCGTCAAAGACAGCAAGTCTGCACTAATTGCAACAAGCGCTTTTTTTTGATGGATCGACTCTATTAAATTTGAGTAATCACTAAAACCACCATAGGTATTCGGATACTGCAATAATACTCCAAAGCAATCAAGCTCTTTTAGTTCAACCAAAGGATCGCCAATAACTACTTCAATATTTAATGGTTCAGCTCGTGTCTTAATTACTTCGATATTTTGAGCATAACAGTCATTAGCTACAAAAAAAACGTTGCTCTTTGATTTACTAACTCGATGACATAAGGTCATAGCTTCTGCACAAGCAGTAGCTTCATCAAGCATTGATGCGTTTGCTAAATCCATGCCCGTTAAATCAGAGACCATTGTTTGAAAGTTCATTAATGCCTCTAAACGACCCTGAGATATTTCTGGTTGGTAGGGGGTGTAGGCTGAATACCAAGCGGGATTTTCTTGGATATTACGCTGAATTACAGGAGGTGTAATTGCATTGTAATAACCCTGACCAATGAACGACTTATAACGAATATTCATTCTAGCTAGATTTCTTAGCTGTTTGAGTGCCGCCAACTCTGACATACCATTGGCTATATTCATTGGCTCTTTACGACGAATAATATCTGGCACAATCTCGTCAATTAATTTATCTAAGTTATCAAAACCAAGATAATTAAGCATCTGATTTTTCTGCTCACTTGAAGAACCAATATGCCTATTGGTAAAGGCATCATTATTTAATAAATCTTCGATCTTAGTAGCCATTAAACTCTTTCCTTATTCCTCAATAAAACTGTTGTATGCGCTCTCATCCATCAAGTCATCTAACTCAGATGTATTCGATAATTTCACTTTAATAAACCAACCTTCACCCATAGAATCCTCTGTAGCTAATTCTGGCTCATCTTCCAAACGACTATTTACTTCAATAATCGTTCCAGAAACTGGTGCAACCAAGTCTGATGCTGCTTTAACCGACTCAATTACGGAAATATTTTCTCCGCGACTACACTCATCTCCAACTTCTGGCAACTCAACATAGACCAGGTCACCCAATTGTTCTTGGGCAAAATCTGTTATCCCGATTACAACTAAATCATCTCCTTTCAATTCTACCCATTCATGATCTTCAGAAAATTTAATACTCATGACTCCTCCTTATTTTGAATTTTTAACCTCTGTAATAATTCTGTTTAACAAATGGCAGCCTTACTACCTCGACTGCAATTTTCTTTCCTCGTACCAAAGCAAAAAGTTTAGATTGATTCTCTAAATAATGAGTTTCGACTCTTGCAATAGCTATAGGTTTCTCGAGACTAGGACCAAAACCCCCACTAGTAACTTTTCCTACTTCATTACCCAAATCATCTTCTATCAAAGCTCCATCCCTAACTGGCATTCTGCCTTCTGGCTGCAATCCAACAACCTTTGATTCAGAACCCTCATTGAGGTGACTCATAATAATATCATCACCTAGATAGCCGCCCTGACGCTCGCCTCCAGTCCTTCTTACCTTAGACAATGCCCAGTTCAGTGAAGACTCTACAGGACTATGATCATTATCAAGTTCATGCCCGTAAAGAGATAATCCAGCCTCTAAACGAAGTGAGTCTCTTGCGCCTAGACCAACCCACTCTACTTCTTCATTAGAAAGCAGTAGTTTTGCTAAGTCTTCAGCATCTTTTGCTGGAAGTGAAATTTCAAAGCCATCCTCACCTGTATATCCAGACCTAGTAATGAAACAATTAATTCCATTTATAACTAACTGTTTAGCAGTCATAAAAGTCATCTCACTGGTACAAGGAGTAATCTCAGCTAAAACTTCATGTGCTTTAGGTCCTTGCAATGCTAATAATGCAACATCCTCAAGAAACTCTACTTTGCATTCAACGCCAATACTATTTTGCAAGTGTTCAAAATCAGCTTCCTTGCAAGCAGCATTTACGACTAAAAATAAATCTTCATCACCAAGGTTTGTAACCATTAAGTCGTCCATTACACCGCCATCCTTATTTGTGAAGAGGGCATAACGCAATTTCATTAAAGGCAGATCAATAATGTCGACTGGAACCAAAGATTCAAGCGCTCTTTTTGCATTTTTACCAACTAACCTGATTTGACCCATATGTGAAACATCAAAAAGACCTGCTTTTTCTCGAGTATGAATGTGTTCTTTTTTTATCCCAAGAGGATAGCTTACAGGCATTTCGTATCCAGCAAATGGCACCATTTTAGCTCCAGCATCTAGATGCATTTGATATAGAGAAGTGGTTCGAATTTTCTTATCTATAGACATAGAGTTTACCTCAAAAAACCATATTATATAAGAATGGTATCTTTAGTTGATTTCAATAGCACTTTAAATCATACTTTACTAATTAAATTCCATTTTCTGAGAACAGAATATTACCATTATCATAAAAATAATATCATAGGGTGTTAGCCAATTCGCTTTGAAGACGTACACACCCTTCTACTGATTATGTATACTGTTTTATAACTGTAAGCAATCGATCAACGTCTTTCAACTCTGAATTCCAAGCGGTGACAAATCTAACAGCTTGGCCGTCGAGCTCTTCTTCATTAATATCGTAACCTGCATTATTTAGATAATCTATAAGCTCACGAGAAAGATGAACAAAAACTTCATTTGATTGTGTTGGATATGCCAATTCAATATTAGAAAAAGCATCTAAACCTTCACTTAGAATTTTTGCCATTGCGTTGGCATGACCAGCGTTACGAAGCCATACATCATCAGATAAATAGGCCTCAAGCTGAGATGAAATAAAGCGCATTTTAGAAAGAAGTTGACCAGACCTTTTGTGCAGGAATGGAAAATCTCCTACTAGCTCAGGCTTAAAAAACACAATCACTTCTGCTGCAAGGCAACCATTTTTTGTACCGCCTAAGGTAAGCACATCAACACCTGATTTCCACGTCATTTCTGCTGGACTAACACCAAGAGAAGCAATCGCATTAGCAAATCGAGCACCATCCATATGAACACTCAATCCGTGATTATGAGCTGTTTTTGAAATAGCCATAATTTCATCAATCTGATAGACAGTTCCAGTTTCACATGACTGAGTAATACTTACAGAAGCAGGCTGTGGAACATGCACATTTCCAGCTCCTCGTATAGTTTGAGATAGATCACTAGCGTCGATTCTTCCGTTACTACTTCGCATAGGAATTAACTTCGCGCCACCAGTAAAAAACTCAGGTGCACCACACTCGTCTGTATTAATGTGCGATAACTCATGACAATATATTTTCCCAAACACAGGAGTCAATACAGAAAGAGCCAGAGCATTTGCTGCCGTTCCAGTTACTGCAGGAAAAACTATTACATCAGTTTCAAAAATTTCAGATAATTTCGTTTGCAATCTGGATGACCATTGATCATCGCCATATGATTCGGCAATACCAGAATTAGCAGCAATAACTGCATCCATAACTTCAGGGCATGCACTAGTCACATTATCTGAGGCAAATAAAGCATTCATTCATAATCTCCATAATTAATCTATGATGATGAGCTCACGATTGACACTGCAAAATCGCTCTCCACCGTTCTCTGTTACTACAAAAGACTCCGAGATTGCTGCACCAAATTCTTTAAGCCACATACCAGACTGGAAATGAAAACACATCCCCGCCTCTAAAACGGTATTGTCACCACTTCGTAAACTTGCTGTCCTTTCACCCCAATCTGGGGGGTAATTTAGACCTATAGAATAACCTACACGGCTCTCCTTTTGATAACCATTAAGTTTAAGAACATTCTGCCAGATTTCTTCAACCTCACCGCATGTAACCCCAGGCCTTGCTGCTGCAAGAGCAGTATCACCTCCCTCGACGATAACCTCAGCCAGTCGAATGATCTCTTCAGGTGGTTTGCCAAGGTGGGCTGTTCGTGTCAAAGGAGTATGGTAGTGTCTTCGTGCAGCGCCTAGCTCCATTACAATTAACCCGTTATCAGGAATTGGTTCATCGGTCCATGTCAAGTGAGGAGTACTAGTCCCCTCTCCAACCTGAATTAATGGGCATAAACTGGTATAGTCACCAAACTTACCATCTAATCCGGTAATTTGTGAGTGATATACATCAGCAATGATTTCGTATTGCTTAGTGCCAGGTTTGAGATTGGAAATCGCCTGATTCATAGTACTAGTGACATTTCGACCAGCTTCACGCATGTATACAAGTTCCGCATCAGATTTCACAAGTCGTGCCCAATTTACAAGTTCAACATTATCCGAAATATGTGCATTAGGCAGGCCATTAATAAGGTGTTGATGTGCCCGAGCTGTATAGTAATGCGCATCTAGTTCAACACCAATCCGCTCAGAGCCCCAACCACGGGTGATTATAAGATCACATAGCTCATCAAATGGGTGTTTACTTTGATGGTGAACCAATGGTTCAGAAAAACCAATGATATTTTCAGAACTTATATCGGTAGTAATCGCGGCCGACTTCGCATCCTGAGCACGCCCGAACCATATCGGCGTTGATTCATTCAAATGTAGGAGAACAGCCTGAGGAGTATAAAATGACCAGCCATCGAAACCTGTAAGCCAATTCATATTGGCTGGGTCTTGACAGATAAGAAGTTCAAAACCGGCTTTCTCCATGCGTAGTTTTACGTTTCTGACACGTTGATCGTATTCGGACTTTTGAAACGGTTTATTATAATTCATGACATTATCTCCATTTATTTCGTGTTGTAGGTCTATGTAGAATAAATACCATAGGTATTAGATCTACAAACACATTAACTGCCCGTAACCGGAAATTTTTCCATTAAAACCTGCAAGGCGTAATGACTGCCAAAACATCGCTTGAACAGCAGTAATAACAGGCTTACCAAGTTTCTGTTCTATTTGATCAATCACCTCAACGGCTCGGATAGCTGTGCATGAAATAAACAAAGCATCGGCGTCATTCCTGTCAGCCTCAAGAGCCGCATTAAAGATACTTTGTGGGGTCAGCAACGCCATGGTTTCATTCTCCACTATTTTAAAACTGCTAAATGCAGAAATCGATTTACCATGATCTTCCAAATACCTCGCAATACCGGCGTTAACATCATCTACATAGGGGGTCAACACTGCAATTCGTTGTGCTTCGAAAAGATCAAGAGCTACCAAAGATGATGTAATCGGCGTCACAACCGCAATACCAGGGCGGGCGGCTTGTATGAGTGAGCGTATTTTATCAAAACCCATCACGGCCGTTCCCGAAGTACAACTATATGCCACTACGTCCAAACGCCCCTCAGGCACAATAAGAGAGGTCGCTTCAGTAATGAGAGGTTCCATCTGACGAAGAGATTCGGCTGTGCATTCCGGTGTATTACGTATCCTACTTGTATAAACAACGACATCATCACTGGGGCGCATATTCATAAAGTCGCGTTCGGTAACATAATCATTAGAAAGAGCGACCAGACCAATTCTGTATTGTCCCGGTCCCTGGTCAAGTTCGATGCTTTTACTCAAGAGTTCAAAGTTTTTGGTGTCGTTCATTTATAAAACTCCAGAGTAAGAAATCGCAAGGGACAGAGATTAATAGCCATTGGTCTTGTTATATATAGGATATGGCAATTCTCCTTTCTGAATACGATGAATATTTTCAGCAATAGTTTTTGATGCAGAATTTGGATTACTTTGTCCCGCAATATGAGGCGTAATGTAAACAGAAGGGTGGCTCCAAAGTGAATTATTTTCTGGCAACGGCTCTTCTGCAAAAACATCCAAAGCAGCTGCAGTAATATGTCCATCATCTAAGAATGATAATAAATCATCCTCATTAATTATCCCACCTCTACCAATATTAATAATAAATGAACCTTTAGGGAGAAACTCAAGCTTATTTTTTGTAAGGATATTAGTAGTATTTGAAGTTAATGGAAGGACATTGATTAATATGTCTGTCTTACTTAGAAAATCACCAAACTGCTCTTCACCATAATAATATTTGATATCCTTTAATGAAGATTTATTCTTGGCACCCCAGCCTATTACATTAAAGCCTTGAGTGACTAATAATTCACCAATACTTCTGCCAATATTGCCTAAACCCATAATACCAATTGTTCGATCCTCTGTCTGAACAGAGCTTTGCTGGATCCACTCGCGGTTAGATTGTTGAACTCTATAAAGGTACTGATCACTATGAAAATGCAAAACCCAATGCAGCGAATGAAGACACATTTCATGAGTTAATTTTTTATCGACCAGACGAATTATAGGCAATCCTTCAGGCAAATCAGGATCGCTTATAATATGGTCAACTCCCGCACCTAGAGACAGAATCGCTTTTAAATTTGGATATTTTTTTAAAATTCCGTGAGGATGTTTCCAAACGACTGCAAACTCAACTTCGTTAACATTGCCATCATCGGGATATACTCTAATATCTAGCTCTGGTAAGGCTGACTTAAGGCTTGCCGACCATACCTCCATATCCTCCCAAAAGTCAGTAGATGCTAATAATAATGCCATAATTTACTCCATATTTAAGTTACAGATTTATATCAATATTTTAAATTTAATTTACTAATAAATTATCTTCAAACGGATAATAACTTAATAACTCTATTCCTGTTTCAGTTATATATACCATTTCCTCAAGTTTGACACCAACCTTGCCCCCTTCAGCACCGGAGTAACTTTCGACGCATAAAACCATATTTTGTTCAATTACACCGTCATACCCATCCCTAGCCCAATCTTCTTGGTAATATATCTTAGGATATTCATCTGTCAGACCAGCACCATGGTAAACGCAAGGGTAGTGGTTTCTTTTATAAATTTTATTACGTTCAAATGCCTCACTGGATAATTCTGAAAAAGACTTTCCAATCTTAATTGCATCTATATTAAAGCAAACCTCATCATATGCATGCTGATAAGCATCCCTCTGTTCTCTGTTACCTCGCCCACCTCCACATATCCAAGATCGTGAAATATCTGCCATATAGCCTCTTGGGCCAATCATGTCAGTATCACAAGCAACCATATCGCCTTTTTCAATAATTCGTTCACTTGCCTCTTGCAACCAAGGATTGGTTCTTGTTCCTGAAGAAAGCATATGACCCTCCATCCAAGATCCATTATTAGAAATATTAACCTGGTGAAGAATTGACCATAACTCTCTCTCTGTTATCCCCGAAATAGTATTTTCATGCATTAATTTCATACCATACTCTGCAACTGATATAGAATGCTTAATGCACTCAATTTCAGTTTGATGCTTAATCATCCTGGCTTTTTGTAATAAACATTCTGCATCACTTATTTGACATCCAAGATTTTTTAATGACATAACAACAAGTGGTGAAAATCTTTCAACAGCAATTTTTTTATTGTAACAATGCTGACTCATAAAACTATCCACCTCTTTGCTAAAAAGCATAGACTTGTTAACAAGTTCAACACCACCATCAAATGGTGAAATAAAATTAGGTCGTCGGTATTCTGAAACATTTGGAAAATCTTTTTGAGTCGCACCATGCATAACCAAAGGGCCCTCCAAAGGAACAAATAAATAACATGTTGGAGTATTAGATTGAAAGACTTGATACTCATCAAAATCAATTGCGTACCTCAAACTTACAGGATTTGTCAAAATAGACAAACTTACATTTTGTTCACCCATGGATTGACGCAAACGTGCCAATCTATAATCAAACATTTCTTGCAAAGCCTTAGAGGATATTTTAGGTATTGGAATTAAGTTGCTCACATCAAAATCCGTGATTATTTTATAAAAAGAACGAACAATTTCACTCAAATTCTTCAGGTTTTGGTTCGGTTGCTTTGCCAGAACGCACTCTTGCTCGTGTACCAGCTCGTTGCAATTTTCGGGTAGATTCTGGCAATTCATCTGCAAGCTCTATAAGTCTCAGGCGATCCGTTTTTGGGACAATTCGGCCCTGATCACCCAATCCTTGGTGGCGATCATGCGCTGCGTATTTCTTACGCACCTGGTGAGGCTGGTAGATACTCATATCATCCGGAGTGATATCGTATTCGATGGTAATTGCACCTGCTTTTGCAGCCGCTTCAAACAATTCTAATCCTGCAGCAGTTCGAACAATTACTGCATTGGTTCCAAGGTCATCTTTACTTTCTTCGCGCGTTGGAGATCCACCAATCCATGTATCAGAGGCTGAAATATCAGCAGCTTCACCAATTCCGTCTGGACAAATCTTACATCGAAAAGGCAAATGCCATCCACTTTCATCGTCTCCCCAAAAATCAAGATAGTGAAACTCCTTTACCTCTTCAGCCGTTTCAACTCGCGTGGGTCCGGGGCAACCTTGCCCACGATAGCGGAGTGCCGTAAGACTCTTACGCGCAACTCCAGCACGAGAAAGAAAGGAATCCATTGAATATGGTGCCATGAAACCACCACATACAGGAGTCAACCAGTATTTCACTAATTCATTCACTCTCACATCATATTGAGCTAAGTTACGCAGAGCGGCAATATCACAAGGCTTGCCAATAAAAGCAAAAGTCTGACCACGTGCCAATATCTCATCTATGTTAATCAGCGGTGCAGAGGGGCCATAACGTGACCCACCAGTCTCCAACACGTCAGCTTCGGTAAAACTCAGATAACTTTCGCCGAAAGTTGGGTCTTTGACTGAAGCTTTGACATGCAAAATAAAGTCCACCCGTTTATCGTTCAACATAAATTGAGCAAGCGCTGTTAATACACCACCCGTTGACCCCTCAAATCTCGTCTTCTCGTCTCCAGCCCAAGCCCTTGCAATCCGATGCCATGGACCCCAAACCTTGTCAATCTTTGTTGAAGGACTTAACTTATTTTCCGGTAATCCTTCGATTCGGGTGCCTGGGCATATATCGAAAATTCTATCTACAGTAAAATCATCCAGCTCACCAATTATTACTGGCCGTTCATAACCATTAAGCGATTTTACAAATTTAATCTTATCGGCCCCTGCAATAGATTGGCAAATACCACAACCTGCACATAGTCCCTGCTCTGAAATTGCATTCATTCTGTCATTAGCAGACTGTTTCATTTTGTCACCATCATTAAATCTTATATTATTTTTACCATGTAATAATGAGGATTAAATCACTTTTGAAATTACTTTTATTTTCTAAGATATTGGTTGTGCTTATCTTCAATTAATCTAACCACACTTAAATGTGGTACTTTACTGCCATAACGTTTAGTGGCTTCCTGATAAGTCTTATAAACTTTCTCCATTAAAGGCATAGTAACTTTTAAATGACTACCTAGTCTAACAATTAACCTTACATCTTTTTCAGCAAGGCCCAGTGTAAAAGACTTGTCATAACTTCCATCGAGTACTTTGGGGATGTAGTTTTCTACTACATAGCTCTTAGAGCAACTATTCATTAATACTGAATGAAATGTATTTAAATCGAGATTTGCCTTTGCTCCGAGCATTAATGCTTCACCAATCCCTTGTGCTGCTATATAGTTTAAGTGAAGTTGTGCCAATTTAGTTACATAGCCGGCTCCTGAAGATCCCATAAGCATAACCCTTGAAGCAATAACCTCTAATAGAGGTTTGAACTTAACGAGTACCTCTTCATCAATTCCCAAGAAAATAGACAATGTGCCAGCGCTAGCGCCTTCTGCGCCCCCACTGACTGGGGCATCAACAAGCATCAAATGCTTTGGTGCTCTTTCTTTAACCTTCTCCCACTCTTCCAATTCATTGGTACTCGTTTCAAACCAAGTGGCGCCCATTTTTAGGTTCTTTAAAATGCCTTCATCACCAAATGCTAGAAGGTTTATTTCCTTTGAACTTGGAAGAGAAGTGAATAATACATCGCATTGCGCGCACAAATTAGAAACACTTTCTCCATGAATCGCACCCTTGCTGAGAATATTATTTAGGGCTGTTTCATTTATATCCAGAACTAATAACTCATGTTTAGAATTTTGACAATATTGCAATAAATTCATTGCCATTCCTGAACCCATATATCCTAAACCAATAAAACCTATATTCATCTTTTATCCTCAGTCAGTTAGATTATCGAGACGCTCCAAGTTACGCTCATGGTGAATTGGCATTGAACGGCCATAAAAAGCTTCGGCATGGTGTGGCCTATTCACCAGGTATGGGTTTGTCACATAGGTTGGAACAGCAATAATCCTTGGCTCATCGCCCCTGGCAACTGTTACCCTATGAAGAGAATAACGCCCTTTAAATATTTGTAAATCTCCAGTTTTTAAACTCAAAATCCTAACCTTGTCTCTACCCCCCTGTAAAACCTTCTTAACATCTTCAAAATTTTCATTTTTTGGGGTGCGAATATCCGGAGCATATTCAAAAACACCACCATCATTTGACTCATTGACTAATATGCTTACTGTAAAGTCGTTACCATCAAAATGCCATGGGAAGTAGTCACCATTATGCATTACACTATATGGATTTCTACCTAGTGGCTCAGCCCAGCGATAAATTGGCCCAACATTTAGACACTCTGATACAAAATGAACCATGACATCAGAGTCATATATCTTTCTAAGTACTGAATCTCTATCCAAAAGGTCAGAATTTATAAAAGATGAAGTCCTTTCTTCAAAAAAACGCTTGGGATGGTCTTCGGGCAATGAAGAGTCATCCTCCGTAAGGTAAGGATTCACAAACTTATGGGCTCTGCGAGAACTATTAATAAGCCTAAAGGCCTCTTCTTTCATTTTAATTATTGCTGAATTGGTAATGAAATTAGGAATGTGGGCACATCCCCATTTTTCTAGATCTTTACGGCAATCATTAACTAGCAACTCTCTTCTTGGATTCGTCAAATCATGAATAGGGAATTCTTCTAAATCGATAAACTCGTCTAATCGAATTTCAAAAGAACTAAAAGTCGATGGAGAAATAATTTTTTTCATAATCTATTTACTTCTTATAGGAGGGGTCCAATCTATCGCATCGACGCAATAAGGCAGGCCATTCATATAGTCCTGGCTTAAAAGCCTCATATTGCTTTGATGCTATTGGCCATAGTTGCTTTAGTCCTGAGTCAAGCTCAATACTTGAAGCGGTTGCTGAGAGAGCAACTTCGCACATTCGTATTAAATAATACATATTCATAAAGCATTGCCCTGCCGTCTCTCCAACAGTCAAAAATCCATGATTTCTCATCACCAAGCATGAATTATTGCCTAAATTATGAGCTATCCTTAATCTTTCATCAGGGTCAACGGATAATCCCTCCCAATCATGATAACCAACCTTCCCATATAGCATTGAAGAATCTTGAACAAGAAAAGGTATTTCCTTAAATGCAGTTGCTGCAATGGCACTCGGTGGATGTGCGTGGAATACAAATTTATTGTTTGGATGATTCAAGTGGATTGCACTATGAATAATGAATCCAGCAGTATTAACGTCTTTTGGACCTTCAAGAACATTGCCCTCTTCATCAACCTTAATTAAGTTGGACGCACAAACCTCTTCATAAGATAGTCCAAAACGATGCATATAAAAATGATGGTCCGAGCCAGGAACTCTGGCAGTAATATGATTCCAAATTGTATCATCCCATCCATGCATTGCAGTTAATCTAAACATTGCTGCCAAGTCAATTTTCACTTTTTCTTGCTGCTGCTCTAGGTTTAATGTTCGCATTGTCATTTTATCTTCCAAAATAATTGTAAATATACATTAACAGATAGAAATATTAGTTGATAAAAATTGTTTCTATATATCGAATAAATCGATTTATTTCATCAATATTAAAGAGTAACATCATAATTATTAATATTATTATTGGATATGATGAATGAATATTGAACACATGCGTACCTTCTTAGAGCTCCATTCGTCTAGTAGTTTTCAGCTTACTGCTGAACGACTTCATGTTACTCAATCAACGGTTAGCGCGCGGATAAAAGCCCTGGAAGAACGGCTAAATCAAACCTTAATTATTCGCAAACGTAATGGCTCTAAATTGAGTGCCGCCGGGAGGCTTTTTCATCCACACGCCTTAACTGTAGTTCAGGCTTGGGAGAGAGCACGACAAGAAATTGCCCTGCCTGAGGATTTGGATGGTGTTTTCAGCTTGGGCATACAGCTTAATCATTGGGATTATATTGCCACCCAATGGCTAACTTTTATGCAAAAAAGCAACCCCACTATAGCTACTCGGGTTATCGCAGATTATTCCGATCCATTGATGACTCAACTTAGAGATGGACAACTCGATATGGCGATTTTGTACGCGCCCACTAACCATCCAAATATTCAGATTGAGGCATTTAACAACGAGTCACTTTATTTGGTTTCTACAGAGCCCAGAGAACTACAAGTTGGTAGAACACCTGGTTATATTTTTGTTGATTGGGGAGACGAATTCCGCGCCCAGCACAATCTCGCTTTTCCCAAAACATTTATCCCGAAAATGTCTGTTGGTCTTGGCTCATTCGGACTCAATCAAATTCTTACTCATGGTGGGTCTGGCTATTTTTTAGAAAGCTCAATCAAGCCATACCTGCAAAATAAAAGCTTGTTTTTGGTTGAAAATGCACCAGTCTTTAACCGTCCAACCTATTTAGGATATCCCATAAGCACCGAAAACAAGAATTTACAGCAATCAGCTGTCCAAGCTCTGAAGTCAATCAATATAGTTAATTAATTGTAATGAAAATTACCAAAATAGCTACTCGAATTATAGATCTACCCTTTGAAAACACTATAACAACCGCTATCCATGAAATGTCATCAGTTGGATGTGTTCTGCTAACCATTGCAACTGACGAAGGGATAGAGGGGCAGAGCTATTTATTTAGTTTGAACTCCTATGAAATAAAAGTTTACAAGGAAACTTTAGTAGGCTTATCATCAATTTTAATTGGCAAAGATCCTCAATTTATTGACGATATTTTGCAAGATATTTGGAGCGTTATTGATCAGAGTGGAAAAAGTAACTATGCTATCTCTGCACTATCAACAATTGATACCGCATTATGGGATATCAATGGCAAGGCGTCTCATTTACCTTTGCATCGCCTTTTTGGTAGTCACCGGTCAAAGATAAAAACCTATGCGAGTGGTGGATTATGGCTTTCCCAATCTATTGATTCAATACTAAATGAAGCTCAAGAATTTCTTGATCAAGGCTTCTTGGCTATGAAAGTTCGAATTGGAAGTGGTAATTTATTAAGCGATGTTGAACGTGTAAAACAACTTAGAAAAGCGATTGGTCCTGAAATTGAATTGATGGCAGATGTTAATCAAGGCCTTAAAACTGATGACGCCATTCGATTAGGAAAGGAACTAGAAGAATATGATTTATTTTGGCTAGAGGAGCCAGTTGCATTTTCTGATCGCTTGGGTCATGCCAAGGTAAAACATGAAATTAACACCCCAATTGCTTCTTGTGAAAATGAGTATTCCAAGCATGGTGTTATTGAGATGCTTGAAGCTAAAGCTTGTGATATTGTCATGCCAGACCTTCAAAGAATTGGTGGCATCTCCTTAATGAGAGAGGTTGCTAATATTGCAAAAGAATACGAAGTTCCAATTTCAACACACATCTTTACAGAACAAAGTCTTTGCGTTGCAGGCTCAGTAGAAAATTGTATTTCCGTTGAACATATGCCATGGTTTTCCAGACTGTTTAATGAACAAATTGAAGTTATCAATGGTCATATTGATATTCCAGAAAGACCTGGAACCGGTTTTACTTTCAATAAAGAGACTGTAAAACAATGTATCATATGGTGATTTTTTTAATAGCTACATTTAGATCCGTAATGTAGAATGACAATCTTCGTAGAACTTAATTTATCATGTTTATCAGCGTTTTAGACTTATTTAAAGTTGGTGTTGGCCCCTCAAGCTCACACACCATGGGACCAATGGTTGCTGCCAATGATTTCATGCAACATGTCAGGAATTTTGTAGAATCAAATTCTAGCATTGATACTTATCATATTAGATGCACTTTAAAGGACTCTCTAGCATACACTGGTGTAGGCCATGCAACGGATAGAGCAGTAACTCTTGGTCTAAATGGATACCTGCCACATACTATCATCAAAGAAAATATGGATGAGGTGATTGAGCGCACCTGGAACTCAAAAAGTATAGATATCAATAACACTCAAAAGGCAGCGTTCTTTTCAGAAGACGATATCATTTTTGACACCAGAAATTCAATGAAACAAAATCCTAACGGTTTGGTTTTTGAACTTCTAGACAAATCAGATAAGATGCTCATTTCTCATACCTATTTCTCTATCGGTGGTGGCTTTATATCAACTCTTGCTGAAATAGATAATATTGAAGCTCCAATTGCTGCAGAATCAAGTGCGCCGTATCCATACCCTTTCAACAACTCTGAACAAATGCTAGAAATGTCTAAAAAGAATAATAAAACAATCTGGGAAATGAAGCTTGCAAATGAGCTAGAAAATATTCCTGAAGAAATACTTATCAATAAACTAGATGAGATATGGAGTGCAATGAAAAGCTGTGTTGAAAACGGTCTCGCTACAGAAGGCATCCTGCCTGGTGGATTAAATACAAAAAGGCGGGCAAAGAAGTTACATGAAAGCCTACAAAATGACCTAGAAAATACAAGTACTAATGATTGGCTTTGTGCTTATGCAATGGCAGTTAATGAAGAAAATGCTGCAGGACATATGGTAGTAACTGCTCCAACTAATGGTGCATCAGGGGTAGTGCCAGCAACCTTATACTATTACTATAAACATAAGTCAGCGACTCCAGAACAAATCCATCAATTCCTTTTATCAGCATCCGCAATAGGTGGACTGATTAAACTTAACAGCTCGATATCAGGAGCTGAGGTTGGCTGTCAGGGCGAGGTTGGTTCAGCGTCTTCTATGGCTGCTGCAGGTCTTTGCGCCATAAGAGGAGGTACTAGTGCCCAAATCGAAAATGCTGCAGAAATGGCTTTAGAGCACCATATAGGAATGACTTGCGATCCTGTCAAAGGACTCGTACAAGTGCCTTGCATTGAGAGAAATGGCTTCGGTGCTGTCAAAGCGTACACAGCAAGCTCACTTTCCTTAAGAGAGAGTGGTGAACACTTAATTTCTCTAGATCAATGTATTGCCGCAATGAAAAGAACAGGCATAGATATGTCACACAAATACAAAGAGACCTCACTTGGTGGTTTAGCTGTAAGCTTTATTGAGTGTTAAATTAATCTGTATCAACCATTCCCGCGCCTGCCCCGGAAGCCCTAGATTCAGCACTTGACTTCACCAAACAGCGCGAAAAATAGTCATAAATTCCCTGCCAATTCTCTCTCACTTGAACGCCATTATTGAGAGTTTTTAGCGTTGCCTTAGTTACATTAAACTTTTTAATATTTGAGCCTTGTGGAATATTATCATTAGCATAAAAAGAAGTAATTAGCATATCAGCCCCACTAGTTAGCTCTATTGGGTTGACTGATGAACTTATGATTTCCCATGTTTCATTATCTATAAAATTGACTTGATATTGGCTTTTGTCTTGATCAACCCATGAAACTGTCAGTCCACTACATTGATTTGCTCCTATAGCTGAAACAACCAAAAATGGAGCATCAACATTACTAATTTTTAATTCATCAGTTGGTGTACTAACTTCAATCCAATCAACAACGCTTACTGAAGCCTCAAGGGCAGATAAAAATTTATCTTCATGGCAAAAAAAATGTCCGCTTTCATTTAACTTTTCAAATTTGATTGCTAAACTACTTACTTGGTTGTCTAGATTATTAAGTGCCTCCAAGCTACACAGAGAAGGATCAAAACCATTTTCAGCAATCCAAATATTGCTATAAGCAAAGTCCTCTGAGAGTCCTATTGGAACATTAACACCAAAGGCTGCTCTAGTAAAATAAAAAAGGACTTCATTTAATGAAATTGTTAAATCGCTTTTTGACATTTACAATTCATGCATGGATATGACTGCGAACGACCAACTATTGGAAATGACCAGCAGTCATGGTTTGGTTCTGATATCTGCTCAGGCATAGGTGCGCCCTGATACATTGATATTCGAGTCCACAGGTCTGACCTAGGATCAAACTTTGAAGCGCCAAAGAATGCCAACTTAAATCGCAAAAGATCTAGTGGTCTCATAGATTCACCCAATAGATTATCTTGAACTTCTGAATAAGGTCTTAGAAAAGTGTTCTGAATTCGGCGAATAATATGCCTAAACTGAGGGTACAACATCACAAACTCAGCGATAAGCATCTCATCTTTAGTTTCTGAAAGCATCTCGTCTAAATCGTGCACATCTCGACCAATTGCTAAAGGCATTTCTTGCTCAACCCCTTCATCAACCCCTTTAGAACCAAACCGAGGCTCTAATTTATCCTCCGAATAATACCAAAAATGATGCTGTGACTCCTCTAAAGAAAAGTCAATAGTTGTCGCCCATTGGTAGCAATCTTTAACAATTGCTTTCAGTTCAGTTAATGGCATATCAGCCTTAAATTTTGGAATTAAAGTTGTTGACATTGTATCTGCAAGATCGTCTACTAACGAGCCATGGGGCTCTATGATTAGAGAAACGATCATCTCTTGACACTCTAAAGAAAAATTATCCTCAACATAGTGATAAATACCATTCCATGGATAGGGCCTGAATATATTTGATTCATCTTCACACCAAATCCTGAGTGCCTGAATTTCATCTGTTAAGCATGAAATTCTGTGTGCCTGAACATCATCATCTACATTCCATTCATCAACGTGCTGGCTGACCTGAAGCAATGACTTTAAAAAAACTTCGAGGGTACCTTGGATTGGTGTTTCAATAGACCTTACCCTAGCTAAAGCGGTCTCTTTAGCAACAACCCAATTATGTATTAATGCAGGATGTTTAAGTAAGAATGGCGCCATACCAAGCCCTGTAGAGTTTCCCACACCGATAAATTGACGAGTATTTGTATTCAACTTTACCGCTTTGTCGCCACCTCTTTCTTTAGCAAGCTCTTCTACTGAATCAATTGTGAACCAACGAATTAAATAGACAGCCAATAATTCCATTTGAAATGGAGCCCTACACTCCTCTCTATCAGCAATCTTAGCTCTATCTGCGCAACCAAACTTACCACTACCATACACAGCTGTTGTTCTCATTAGATAACCTACAGAAGATAATAAATCTAGATCTGGTTGAGCCCCCTCAGCTAAGGAGGCAATGACATTTTCAAAAACTCTTAGGCTTTTATTTGCCCTTGCTAAAACAAGTTCGCTTGGCCTATATCGTCCGCCTTCCTGCTTTGGAGTGTTGTTTGCTAAATAATCAATATCCTCTTGTGAAGGAATACCATCAAATAGATTAAATGTTGCATCCCACACTTCTGCAATGACTCTATCGGTTCGCATTTCAGGTGGTATCTCTTGAGTAAAAGCTATTAATGAGTATGTTCTACTTGGTGTTGAAGCTGAATAAACGCTAACACCATGACCATCTTTGTCAACCTCACGAAGAGTTCTTTCAAATTTCCAATTCTCCTTAGACATGCGCCTAATGAGTGTTCGCATAAAACTTAAACGAGTTGGGAATGAAGAGCCCATTCTATCTAGACGCATTACCTGTTCAGGTGGTCGCATAAAATCAGAATCGATATCAAGCAATACTGTGTCAGCAGTCATCGATATTATTTTAAAGATTCAAAAGATGATTCAAAAAAGCTCAGCCAATTATTACCCATTACTAAATCTACATCATCATTAGAGAAGCCTACACTCATTAGTCCTGTTGCAATATTTACAAAGTCGCGGTTACCCTGAAACCATTCAGGTTGATCGGGAAAGCCAGCAAAGCCAGCTGAACCTTCGCCATAGTCACGTTCATTTGTCCATGTACCATTTCTCATCCATTCAACAACACTGTCAGGTTGGTTTTGACACAAGTCAGTCCCAATCCCAATGTTATTAACTCCCATGATTTCTGCTGTATCAGCAATCATTGTGCAGAAACTTTCCAATGTGCAGTTTGTACCATCCTTTAGGTGATGTGGATATACTGAAAATCCGAGCATACTTCCACTTTCTCCGAGAGCCTCAAGAACTTTATTAGACTTATTTCTTAGTGCAGGATGCCAAAAAGTTGGATTGGCATGAGTTATTGCAATTGGACGTTCAGATATTTCAATGGCTTCAAGAGTTGAGCGCTCAGAAGAATGACTCATATCAACAACCAAGCCGACTCTATTCATTTCTTTTATTACCTGCTTACCCATTCGAGTAATGCCAGGGTCATTTTCTTCATAACAGCCTGTAGCTAATAAGCTCTGATTGTTGTAGGTTAACTGCATAAATCTGATACCTAACTGATGACATATTTCGACCAGTCCAATATTATCTTCAATAGGTGAACAATTCTGAAATCCAAAAAATATCGCAGTACGCCCTTCTTTTTGTGCTTTGCGAACATCACTTGCTGTTCGACCATGAAAAATCATACTTGAATAACTTTCAAAACGACGATTCCAGTCCACAACATTTTGAACCATCTCCTGAAAGTCTTCATGGTAGCAAATTGTAACGTGGACCGCACTTAAACCACCTTCATTAATTTGTTTGAAAACCTCTTCACTCCAATTGTTGTATTGGAGGGCGTCAATGAAAAGTGATGAATGAGCCATTATGGATTACCGCTAGAAATATAAGAGGTTTTTACTTGAGTATAAAGCTCTTTGGCATACGTACCTTGCTCTCTCGGGCCAAAACTTGAGTTTTTTCTGCCACCAAAAGGAACATGGTAATCAGTACCTGCTGTTGGTAAGTTAACCATAACGCAACCACTCTCTGCATTTCTTCGAAAATGATTAGCCCGTGACAAGGACTGAGTAACAATCCCTGAAACTAGCCCAAAATCTGTGTCATTGGCGACTGAAAGTGCTTCTTCATAGTCTGCAACCTTAATGACGCAAGCCATTGGCGCAAACAACTCTTCACGATTCACTCTCATTGAGTTATCACCACCAACTAACAAAGCAGGCTGCATATAAAATCCAGGATTATCAAGCTCAAGCTTCTGACCCCCACATACTATCTCACAACCTTCTTCTTTTGCCAAGGACATATATTTGAGATTTGAATCAAGTTGCTGTTGGCTTGCCGCTGGACCAATTTGAGTCCCTTCTTCAAGAGCATGTCCAACCTTAAGAGATGAAGTAGACTGACTCATTCGATCAACAAATTCATCATGAATTGATGCATGAACAACCAGCCTTGATGATGCAGTACATTTTTGCCCAGTACTTCCAAAAGCGCCTCCTGTCGCTGCAGTTACAGCGACATCAATATCTGCATCATCCATTACAACCAATGGATTTTTAGAACCTAATTCCAATTGAAATTTGGTTAAATTTTTAGCCGCAGCACCTGCTATTTGAAGACCAACATCATAAGAACCAGTAAAGCTAATCGCATGAACTTTTGGACTTTCAGCTAACGCCTGACCGATAGACGATCCAGAGCCCATAACTAAATTAAATAGCCCTTTGGGAATGTCTTGTTTAGAGATGATTTCAGTCAACGCAACGGCACTCGCTGGCGTTAGGTTGGCAGGTTTCCAAATAACAGCATTACCAAATGCTAGTGCTGGAGCAATTTTCCAACTTGCAGTAGCAGTGGGGAAATTCCACGGCGAAATAATTGCAACTGTACCCATAGGTTCACGACGAACATCGATTTCAATTCCTGGCCTAACTGAATCTGCTGTGTCACCACTTTGACGAAGCACTTCAGCTGCATAATAAGTAAAAAATTGACCAGCTCTATAAACCTCTCCTTTGCCTTCAGCAACCGGTTTACCTTCCTCACGAGACAATAATTCCCCTAATTCAGCACTGCGAACCATCATCTCCTCACCAATCTTCATTAATACCGCTTGTCGCTGTTCTAAACCAGTAGCTGACCATTGCTTTTGAGCAATTTGAGCAGAGTTTAACGCGTCATCTAGTTGGGCATTATTTGCCTGCGCATACTCACCAATCACATCATTAGTATCTGAAGGGTTAATATTTGTTATTGAAAAAGAGCCTTTCACCCAGTCACCAGCTATAAAATTATTTGATAGGTTTGACATGTATTATTAACGCATTAAAAAATGATTAATTTTACTCTTTAATAGCGATTTATCAAGGTTTTAACATCTCAATTTTTGTTGACTTTTAAACTAAGTATCTTAGAATAGAGGTATCTTTTACACAAGTTAATTGTTTATTTTATGACGACTAATACAGAACGACTTGGAAGGAATGCAAGAAGAACAGATCGGCTAAAAGTCAAGATTGAATAAAGCGAAACTGGCCTCTGACTGAGCCAATGAGTGAAGAGCAAATTTTAAAAATGGATGATGCCTCT
>JAPYSK010000051.1 GCA_029936515.1 Candidatus Thioglobus sp. | reverse complement strand
CCCTAATAATTCAATAATTTATATTATGTCTATTAATCAATTACAGCACATCATTGGTGGCGAAAAAGTTTCAGGTAGTTCTGGTCGTATTTTTGATATATATAATCCAGCTAAGGGTAAGGTTATTAGGCAAATAGAAGGGGCGGGCTCAAAAGATACTGAAAATGCAATCCAAGTGGCCAGCAATGCACTTGAAGGCTGGAGCCAAATACCTCCATCAAAACGTGCTCAAATTATGTTTACTTATCGTGAACTTATTATCAAACATACCGATGAATTAGCTGAGCTTGTCTCTCAAGAGCATGGTAAGACCTTCGCTGATGCTATAGGCGAAGTGGGAAGAGGTCTAGAAATAGTTGAATACTGTACGGCAATTAATAATCATCTTAAATCTGATTTTAGTGCTAATGTATCAAGGGGAATTGATAGTCATAACTTACGCCAACCAATTGGTGTCTGTGCTGGTATTGTCCCTTTTAATTTCCCGGCGATGGTTCCTATGTGGATGTATCCAGTTGCAATATCATGTGGTAATACCTTCGTTTTAAAGCTCTCTGAAAAAGTTCCCTCTTGCGGACTAAGATTAACGGAACTCATGCACGAAGCAGGACTCCCTAATGGCGTATTAAATACAATTGTTGGTGACAAAGAGGCTGTAGATGAATTACTAACCAACCCACTAGTTCGTGCTGTTAGTTTTGTAGGCTCGACTAATGTCGGTGAATACATTTACCAAGAAGGTTCAAAAAATAACAAACGTGTTCAGGCTCTTTGTGGTGCAAAAAATCATATGATTGTTATGCCTGATGCTGATCTTGAACAAAGCAGTGATGCCATTATTGGTGCTGCCTATGGCTCAGCTGGTGAAAGATGTATGTCAATCTCAGTTGTTGTAGCTGTTGGTGATGAGACTGCAGATCAACTGATTGAATCTTTAATACCGAAAGTTATGTCTTTAAATATTGGCTCTTATGATGATCCAGAAGTTGAGATGGGGCCAGTTGTTTCTAAAGCAAGTCAAGAAAAAATTGTATCTTATATTGAGGCTGGCATTAATGAAGGAGCAGAACTGAAAGTAGATGGAAGATCAGAGACTAAAAAAGAAGGTTTTTTTGTTGGAGGATGTCTTTTTGATCATGTAACGTCAGATATGTCTATTTATACTGATGAAATTTTCGGCCCTGTTTTATCGGTTGTAAGAGTGTCAACTTATGATGAAGCTTTAGCGCTTGTAAATGATCATGAGTATGGCAATGGAACCGCTATTTTCACTCGCGATGGTGATACCGCGCGTCACTTCACCTCAAATGTTAAGGTTGGCATGGTTGGCGTCAACATTCCAATTCCAGTACCAGTTGCAATGCATAGTTTTGGCGGCTGGAAGCGTTCACTTTTTGGTGGCTCTTCAATTCATGGAATGGAAGGAGTACGCTTCTATACCCAACTTAAAACAATCACCTCAAGATGGCCATCTGGAATCAGAAAGGGTGCAAAATTTAATTTCGAAAGCAGTAAAGACGTTTAACGTCTCCATAATCTATAGCGCTAATAAATTTGCATTTCCCCCTGATGCAGTGGTATCAACAGATATTACCCGCTCTTTAACCAATTGCCAGGGTTCATAAATCGAGCTCACAATTGGGATTATTTCTTCGCGCTTATTTTCCAAAATTCTTTCAACTGACAACGCATCGCCAAAATACATGATGGCATGGTAGTGATTGTTTTCAAAAATTTCATTACTTGGCATACCTTCTAGTCTAGTAATACTGTTTTTATTAAAGCCTATATCAACCAAAGAAGAAAAAACCTTTGAGTTTATTTGACTGATTACACTATTACCAAGAGCCAAAGCTAAAATAGTTTGTTTAATCGAGTCAGTCTCTGAGGGTCCAAAACAAAGTGCGCAGCCCTTTGCTTGGTATGTCAGCTCATTGGATTCGCCTGTAGGTCCAGGTAAAGAAATAATAGAGTTATAGGATTCAATTGTTTCAGTTAAAAAATTAAAAAATTCTCCGCCAAGTGAAGAAAATTCTTGTCTTAATTTTTTCACCATATCATCATTAATCATAGGGCTACTCTTTTCAATATCACCTATATTAAAAGTGGTATCTGATAATGTTAACTTTTGATTACTTACTCGTCCAGTTGATACACTTCTACTATAGCCATGAAGTGCATGTGGACCTCCTGCTTTTGGACCAGTTCCTGATAGACCCTCGCCACCAAATGGTTGTGAGCCTACAATAGCTCCAACCTGGTTTCTGTTCACATAAATATTGCCTGCATTGATTCTAGAAACAATCTGATCCACTTGACTTTTGATTCGAGAGTGAACACCAAACGTCAACCCATATCCTTTCTCATTTAACTTATCGATTGTCTCCATTAGACTTTCAGTTGAGTAACGAATCACGTGAAGAATGGGACCAAAAAATTCCTCATTAATCTGATCAATATCATCAAGCTCAATAATAGTTGGTGCAACATAGTAACCATTACTAATATTGTTACTGGATGATAATGAGACTGTATTTTTTAGAGTTGAACTCTTAATATGATCAAGCAGCTTTGTTTTTGCATTTAAGTTAATTACTGGTCCGCAATCAGTCCTTAAATTTTGTGGATTTCCAAGTATTAATTCCTGCATAGCGCCCTTAATCATTGAAATTGTAGTGTCAAAGCAATCATCTTGAATAAGCAGAATTCTAAGAGCCGAACAGCGTTGACCTGCACTCTTAAATGCACTATCAATAACATCTCGTGTTACTTGCTCAGATAGCGCTGTGGAGTCAACAACCATGGCATTCAATCCACCTGTCTCCGCGATCACTCTTGCCCTCGAATTACCATTTTGTATTAAGTTCTTCTTAATTAATTTAGCTACATTTGTTGAACCCGTAAATGCCACACCAGAAATACTTGGGTGACTTGCAAGGTAGGACCCTACATCCAATCCTTGACCTAAAACTAACTGCAAAGCACCCAGTGGGATTCCAGCCTCAATTAGTAATTGTGTCGATCTAAATGCAATTAAAGAGGTGCTTTCTGCGGGCTTAGCGATTACAGAATTTCCTGCTGCTAGTGCAGCAGCAATCTGACCTGTAAAAATTGCCAAAGGAAAATTCCAAGGACTGATACAAACAAAAACACCCAACCCTTCTCGCTTAGTTGGTATAACATTTTGAGCTAAGTTTGCATAATATCTCAAAAAATCTACTGCCTCTCGAACTTCATCAATCGCGTCCTGGTACGTTTTTCCAGCTTCTCTCATTACTATAACCAAAAGCTCAGCTCGATTAGATTCGAAAAGGTCAGCAGCAATCGTAAGGCTTTCAAGTATTTGAGGGTGGCTTGAACCATTACTTGTAAAAGCCTCATTTGCATTACTTAAACATTCATCAAGGTCAGACTCAGTAGCATAAATTACATCACCAACTTCATCACTAAAATCAGCTGGATTTATGACCTTATGAGCAGTGTCATTATCAGTATGGCTACTAGATAATATCGATTTAGCATGCCATTTATGTTTTAGCCATTTCTGCTGTCGTTGATACAAAAGATCAACCTCATTTTGCTCTGATAGCATTACACTACTAGAATTCTGCCTAATACTTTGATAAATGTCTTTGGGTAAAGGGATCTTAGGATGAGAATGCTCTTTATCTTGCTCAACCTCAGCCAGTATATTTGATGCTAACTCCTCAGGTTTAATGCTTTTATCAAACAAATGATTAATAAATGAACTGTTAGCACCATTCTCAAGCAACCTTCTCATGAGATATGCGAGTAAGTCTTTATGGTTTCCAACAGGTGCATAAACTCTTGACAAAACTCCATATTGACTTGAAAGAATCGCATGAAGTGACTCACCCATTCCGTGAAGTCGTTGAACTTCAAAGCCTATATTGTCTCCTGCAATTTCACACACACTGATAAGTGTGTGTGCATTATGGCTCGCAAACTGTGGATAAATAAAATCCCTCATACTCAGTAGTTTTTGAGCACAAGCTATAAACGAATAATCTGTATTTGATTTTTTTGTAAATACTGGATAGTCAATATCACCGAGCTCTTGAGATTTCTTAATTTCACTATCCCAGTATGCGCCCTTAACTAATCGAACCATTATCTTTAAGTTGCTTTTTTTACTTAACTCATAAAGCCATTCAATAACATAAGGTGCTCTTTTTTGATAAGCCTGAACAACGACTCCAAATCCTTGCCATTTTGAATGCTCAATTGAATTAACTATTTCTGCAATAACGTCAAGCGAAATATCTAAGCGCTCGCACTCTTCTGCATCAATATTGATACCAATATTATAGTTTTGAGCAATTTCAACCAAAGCCAAGACTTTAGGCACTAATTCGGATATAACACGATCCTTGTGCATAAAATTATAGGTTGGATGAAGCGCAGAAAGTTTTACAGATATGCCATCGGCTTTATATACATCATTACCTTTATTATTTTTACCAATAGCAATTAGACTATTTTTGTATGCATTGAAATATCGATCTGCATCAGCCATAGTCCATGCGGCCTCTCCCAACATATCGAAAGAATGTACATCCCGATTATTTGCAGATAACGCACTTTCTATGTTCTCTGAAAAAACAAACTGAGTTCCAAAAAACTTCATTACACTGCCTGCACTAAAGCGAATTCCTGGCCTAGACAAAATTTCTAATGCATGCTTAATACGATCTTTAATGGAATTGTTATGGCCATGACTGATCATCATATCTGCAATACTGAGCGCAATAGTTGCAATACTGACTATCGAAGATTTTCCACCACGTAAGTGTTTAGACCAAGGCTTATTAGAGATCTTATCAGAAAAAAGTTTGTCTCTCGTTTTGTTATCTGGAACCCTTAAAAAAGACTCAGCTAAGGTCATTAAAGAGAGGCCTTCCTCACTATTTAAGTTGTATTCAGCAATAAATTGTGACAATAAATCTGGTCTTTTAGTTTTACGTAATTTAATAATTAAGTTAGATGTTTTCTGGCTAATCTCTACTCTCTGATTAACAGTTGTATTTTCTATTTGAATTAATCGAGATATAGCCTCACTTTCCTCCATAACTCGTGCATCTCTAATAGCCTTACGTGAAGGACTATAATCAATCAAAAACTCATTACGGGACATTACTATTTACCATGAGATAATTAAACGGCATATGATATAGATTTTATCAAAAGTAAGCGCATAAAAAAATAATTGACAGTTATGTAATTTAGTATCAAAATGCAAATTATAAATAAACTCAATTTATAGATATGACCAGAAGAAAATCAGGAGGAAGAGAGGCAAGGATTGCCATAAGAAATGCTCCTCTAACTGAAGAAGAAAAACCGGTCAAAGCTGGTGAAATTGGTGGAAGATACAAACCATTAAGTGATAAGCAAGTTTTATCAATTGAAGCTAATATTTTTCGAATCCTAGAAGAAATTGGTTTTGCTGACGCCACCCCTCACTGCATCGAGACTTGTGTTGCTTTTGGTGCGATTCTGGGAGATGATGGCAGATTAAGAATGCCAAGAGAAGTTGTTGAAAAAGCTATGAATCTTTCACAGCGTAGTCTCACTCTTCACGGTCAATCTCCAAAACATGATTTAGATTTAAGTGGTTCAAGAGTTCACTTTTCTACAGCTGGTGCTGCAGTTCTTATTGCCGATCCTGAAAACAATGAGTATCGAGAATCCGAAAGTCAAGATCTATATGATATGGCGAGAATTGCTGATAAATGTGAACATATTCATATGTTTCAACGAACTTGTGTCTTAAGAGATATTGCTAGCCCGCGTGAGATGGATCAAAACTCAGTTTATTGTGTAGCGATGGGAACTGATAAGCATGCAGGTGTTAGTTTTACTGAGTCACATCACGTTACTGATGCTCTTGAAATGCTTCATATTATTGCTGGCAGTGAGGAAAAATGGCGTGAGAGGCCTTTTATAAGTATGAGTAACTGTCATGTTGTACCTCCAATGAAATTTGCAGAAGAATCTTTAGAGTGTTTACGTGTCGGAGTTGAAGGTGGCATGCCAATACTACTTCTATCTGCAGGTCAAGCTGGAGCAACAGCTCCACCACTTCTTCCAGGCGTTGTATCTCAAGCATGGGCTGAGTGTCTTGGTGGACTCGTATATGTGAACGCTATTAAACCGGGCGCACCTGCAATTCTTGGTACATGGCCTTTTGTATCTGACTTAAGAACCGGCTCAATGGTCGGAGGCTCTCCAGAACAAGGGTTAATTTCTGCAGCTTGCGCACAGATGGGCAACTTCTTGAATCTACCAACTGGAACACCTGCAGGAATGACAGACTCCAAATTCCCAGATTTTCAGGCAGGCTCAGAGAGAGCATCTACTCATACTGTCACAGCAATAGCTGGAGCCAATATAATTTACGAATCTGCAGGAATGTACGCAAGCCTTTTAGGCACTTGCCCTGAAAGTTTACTACTGGATAATGACTTATTGGGTGCATCAATGAGGATGACCAAAGGATTCAGAGACGATAGCGAAGAGTCTCTTTGTTTTGAAACGATTAAAGATGTTTGTTTGAACGATAAAGCTCACTATTTAGGATCAGAGCTAACAATAAACGTTATGCAAAGTGAGTATATCTATCCTGATTTAAGTGATAGAGAAAGCCCTAATGATTGGGCTGATATGGGTAAACCCGTTATATTGGAAAAAGCAATACAACAAAAAAAAGAAATATTATCAATACATTTTCCAAATCATATTAGTGATGATGTTGACCAACAATTGCGCGAGAAATTTAATATCAAATTAAGCAGAAAAGATATTGGTCGAAAACCACTTTAAAAAAGATAATTAATATGAAATCACATGCTCAAGTTGTAATCATTGGTGGTGGATCGCTAGGTGTTAACCTTATGTATCACCTCACACAGGAAGGCTGGACTGATGTTGTTCTAGTAGAAAAAGGGGAACTTACTAGTGGCTCTACCTGGCATGCGGCTGGATTGTGCCCAAATTTTAATGGCAACCATACGTTGTCTAACATTCATGAATACACAATAAAACTATACGACGAGATTCTTCCTGAAAAAACTGGACTCCCTTCATCGTTTCATAAAACTGGCTCATTAAGAGTTGGACACGACGAAGTTGAAGAGCAATGGTTTAACAACATTATAAGTAGAGCAAACCATATTGGCTGTGAAATGTATTTTGTCTCAAAGGAAGAGGCTTCAATTATCAACCCAATGATGGACTTTGATAAAGCAAGAAACATTTTATATACACCTAACGATGGTCATGTAGACCCTACAACTGTAGTAACTCAATTAGCACAACTTAGCAAAAAAGCAGGTGCCGAGGTTAGCAACTTTAACCGAGTGATTGATATTAATATTCTTCCAACTGGTGAGTACGAAGTTATTACTGAATTAGGTAATATTATCGCTCAGCATGTTGTCAATGCTGGTGGCTGTTTCTCACCACAAGTTGGCGCAATGGTTGGCTCTTATGTGCCATTAGTTAACTTACAGCATCAGTATTTAATTACTGATAACCATCCAGATATTGCCGCTCTTACAAAAGAACTTCCCGTAACTCGTGACTCTATTGCAGCTTCATATATTCGACAAGAAGGTAGCGGTTTTTTAATTGGTCCATATGAAACAAGAGGATCTAAACCTTGGGCGCTAGATGGGGTGGACTGGTCATTCGATAGAGAGCTCTTTGAGGGAGACCTAGAGAGACTTATGCCCTATTTAGAGCGATGTATGGAGATCGTGCCTTTATTTAAAGAGGTCGGAATAAGCACTGTAATAAATGGATTGATTACCCATACACCAGATGATAATTTACTTGTTGGTCCTGCAAAAGGGTTAAGAAATTTTTGGAATTTATGTGGCGCAAGTATCGGAATTGCTCAAGGAGGTATTGGTAAATATTTAGCACAATGGATGGTTCATGGGCAAACAGAACTCAATATGGCTTCGCTCGATAGTAGACGGTTTGATAATTGGGCTGACAAAACTTACTGCACAACTAGAGCTATTGAGTCTTATGAACGGATGTACTCAATGGCAGTGCCAAATGAAAACCGCCCTCATGGCAGGCCAATAAGAGTCAGTGCATTACATACAGTATTAAGTCAAAAGGGCGCCATACATACTGTTAATACAGGTTTTGAAAAACCTTCTTGGTTCTCAACAGATGACATTAGAAAAGAAACCTTAACTTGGGCTCATAGTGAGGCACATGAGGCAGTTGCTCAGGAATGTTCAGCGGTTCAAAAATTCTGTGGAATTACTGACATTAGTGGAACTGCAAAATTCCGAATTACAGGAAAGGACGCCTTTAAATTTTTAGATCAGCTATCTTGCAATAAGCTACCTGCTAAAGATGGCAGAATAGGTCTGACTCTTTTCCATGCTCCGAAGGGAGGCATCATAGCTGAGCAGACAATTAGTCGAATTAACAAAGAGCATTTCCTATTGATGGGAGCTATTGGTTCAGAGGTAAAGGATTATCAATGGCTAGAGTGGCACTCGGATGAATATGATGTCAATATTGAAAACATAACCGAAAGTTGGGGTGGGCTTCTTTTGACTGGACCAAATGCCCGAAAAATTTTAGCTCAATGTACTCATGAAGATCTAAGTAATAATGCATTTTCTTGGCTTAGCTGCAGAATGATACAAATTGACTCAGCTCAAGTTTTTGCAATGAGAGTGTCTTATGCTGGCGAACTTGGGTGGGAACTTCATATGCCTAGCTGGCAACTCATTTCGATATATGAGTCATTAATGGAAATGGGTGAAGAGTTTGGATTAAAAGATTTTGGTGGTCAGGCATTTAATAGCATGCGATTAGAGAAAATGTATAGAGCTTATGGAGCAGAGTTCACAGAAGAAATTTCTGCGTTAGAGGCTGGTATGGAAAGGTTTCTTGACCTAAATCGAGACTTTATAGGTGCAGATAACATACGTGAACGCATGTCTAGTGGAATTAAAACTAAGCTAGCTTACCTTATATTTGATGACCAAGTTCCAGCTGAGTGCTTTGGAAATGAAGCAGTCTTTTCTGATGGAGAACTTACTGGCATTATTACAAGTGG
>JAPYSK010000050.1 GCA_029936515.1 Candidatus Thioglobus sp. | reverse complement strand
ACAAACTAGGGTAAGTCCTATTACCTAAATTTCCTTTTCATGCGCCCCTTAAATATTGCAGAGCCCCAACTGAGGACAATACCAATTAAGGCTGCACTTAATAGATAAGTGAAAGGTAGGCTTCCATCTGATCCATAGATAATTGCTCTATAGGCAGCACCTATAGAATCAAAAGGCACTGAAGTACCAATTAATTCTAACCATTCTGGCGCAGCACTAACCGGCATCATTGAGCCACTAAGTACAGATTGATAAAAAACGGTTGGAAGGATAATAATCAAAGCTGAAAGCCCGATAATTTCAAAGACTCCTAGAAAAAACCAAACCAAGCAAATAGTAACAAGCCATACATTGAGCCAAACCATTAAAAACGTTTCCCATTGAAGGCTAGTCAATGTCACAACTAATGCTAAAGCTAAGCTGGCGGCTCCCATTACCATGATTGGTAAGACAGTTCTCACATATGCACGGTTTAATAGTGACATTTGTTTTGTTCCAAGAAATAGCAGAATTGATCCTACCATTGAGGCAAGCCAGCTTGTAAAACTCATAACAAAAGGAGCGGAGACTGAGGCTAAGCTTTTTGCTGTATAGAGAGTCTCAACATTTGCAGTGACTAGCATCCCTGGATTAGGAGCCTGGTTATTAGATTTAGCTAGGCGAAGGCTTGCCACGAAAGTAGATAAGGCCATCTGAATCGTTGCTGGAAGTTGGGCAGCCATTTGGGTTTCAGTAATCGTTAAGTGTTGTGAATTCAAGATTTCAATATTTAAATTTTTATCACTGAAAGCAAGCTGGGTAAAGTTTTCTGGGAAAATTAATACTGTTGCCACTTCTCCTTTTGAGAGTGCCTCTCGTGCAATCTCCGGATTCTCAAGTAAAGTCACCCTGAAGGGGAGCGATTTTGAAATCACTTTTATTGCTTGAGTTGAAATTAATGGAATTGAAGGTCCACTGTCATGGTTGACAATGCCTAGTTTAAAGGCTGAGGCAATTCGAGCTGGATCGGAGGGTGTAGTCAGATTAAATATTGAAAAAATCAGCATGATTAATGTAGGAACAAGAATTGCTGGCTTAAACAGTTGGCTTCGACGAAAATCAGAGAGGGGAGATGGCATTTATAGGACCTTTAACTAATATTATTTACAGGATAAACAATACACAAGAATGCTTACATAGTCAAACTAGGATTGTTATCACTAAGTATCATTTCGGCAGCCTTTTCTGCAATCATCATTGTTGGTGCATTTGTATTTCCTGAGACTAGCTCAGGCATAATCGATGCGTCCACAACTCTTAAGCCATAAATCCCATGAACTTTTAATTGTTCATCGACAACACTATTTTCGTCATGACCCATTTTGCAAGTTCCAACAGGGTGATAAATACTTTGGCTATTATTTTTTGCTGCTTCAAGTAATTCTTCATCAGAAATGAAGGACTGTCCAGGAACATATTCATCAAGAATATGTTTTTTTAATGAGTCAGCTTCGGCAATTTTTCTGGCAACCTTTATAGAGTCAATGGCAATTTTTCTGTCACCCTCTGTAGAGAGATAGTTAGGAATGATTTTAGGTAGCTGAGTTGGGTCTGCAGAATTGATAGTGACCTCTCCTCTACTTTCAGGACGGAGATTACAAATAGACATTGTAAATGCTGAAAAAGGGTGCACGCCATCGCCTGGTTTATCGGCACTCAATGGCTGCATATGGAATTGAATATTTGGTCTTGATCCATCCAGAGAAGTATTGGTAAAAACATAGACTTGACTAGCACTTAGCGTCAATGGCCCAGTTCGAAAGATAAAATATTGTAAGCCGATCAAGGCTTTTTTCCACCAAGTGTTTAGCTCATCGTTTAGGGTTCTGGTATTCGTTTTAAAGACCATCCTCACTTGCAAATGGTCTTGTAGATTTTTTCCAACCGCTGGATTATTGTGAACAACATCTATTCCCAGCTTCTCTAATTGTTTTGCATCACCAATTCCAGATAGCTGTAATATTTGAGGTGAACTAATAGAGCCTGCAGATAAAATCACTTCGTTGTTTGCATAAATAGTTTTATCGGGCCGATTGTTACTTTGAATGCAATTGACGCCAATCACTCTCTTATCTTTAAAGAGGAGCTTACTAATCTGAGTATCGGTAACGATTGTTAAGTTTTTTCTATTTCTTATTTTTCGATTTAAAAACGATCTATAGGAGCTCCTTCTAAAGCCCTTGAATGAGGTTTGCTGAAAGTATCCGACACCTTCTTGTTGCGCACCATTACAATCTGGGTTATAGGGTATTCCTATTTCTTGCGAAGCCTTAATAAAGAGCTCTGCTATTTCTCTTTTTAATCTGAGGTTTGAGACCTTTAATTCACCATCGACACCATGATATTCATTTTCACCATTTTCTTGACATTCAAACTTTTTAAAATATCCAAGCACCTCGTCATAACCCCATCCATCGTTACCTAGTCTTTGCCAATTGTCATAGTCATGTCGATCACCTCGAATATATAGCAACCCATTGAGTGCACTAGATCCTCCAAGCACTTTACCTCTAGGCCAATCAATTCTTCTATTATTTAATCCTTTGTCTTTTTCTAGTTTGTACATCCAGTCAAACTTCGGATTATTCATGGTTTTGAAATAGCCAACTGGTACGTGGAGCCAGAGATTATTATCTTTTCGGCCGGCCTCAATTAACAAGACGCTATTATTGGGATCAGCTGAAAGTCTATTCGCTAGAAGGCAACCTGCAGATCCTGCTCCAACGATAATGTAATCGTATTTCTCTTGCATATATATTTCTTAGTAAATTATTTTATTGATTGAGAATAATCTAGATGGAATGACTTAAAATCTAAATGATATAAAGTTATATTTTAATTATAAGTAAGCTCTGTTTAATCTATTTATTATTAACCAAATTATATATCTTATATGATTTTTTTAAAAAAATATATAAATACATATATATCAATTCATGTATACTGCAGTTTGATTAAATGCTTTAAGTTGTTTTTTCTTATTGCAATATCAAAATTGTTTTTATTTAAATAGATAGTATAAGGAGATTATTATGTTCAAAAATAAAGTTGTTCTTTTGACATCTATAGCATTGCTTACTGCTAGTTCAAGCGCTATGGCGGTCAATTTAAAAATTCAATCTGTATTAAGCTCGACCGGTAGTGAGGTTGGGTATGTTAGAGATTTTGCAGAAGATGTTGCTGCCTTGACGAATGGCAGGGTAACAATGGAGATTCTTCCAGGTGGTTCTGTTGTTCCTAACGCTGATATTATTGACGCAGTGGACGCAGGTTTACTTGATGGCGGATTTGCATGGACCCATTATTGGTCTGGTAAGCATCCAGCAGCAATGCTGTTTGGCTCACCAATTGCTGGCGCTGGTGTAGGTATTGATAATATCGCATGGCTTTCTTGGTTCCATGCCGCTGGTGGTAAAGAGCTTTATGCACAACTATGGAAGGAAATGGACGTTAATGTTCATGGTTTAATGTTGCAACCAGTGGGTCCTGAGGCACTTGGTTGGTTTAAAGAGCCAATTAATAGTATGGATGATTTCCGTAAACTTAGATTCCGTGCACCTCCAGGAATCCCGGGTCAAACCTACATTGATATTGGTGTCGCAGCTGTAGCTATGGGTGGTGGTGATATTCTGCCAGCACTTGAAAAAGGCGTTATTGATGCAGCAGAGTGGTGTTGCCCAGAGCCTGATAGAGACTTTGGCTTCCAAAAAGTTCTTAAGTATTACTACTTGCAAGGACTTCACCAGAACGTTGTGAATGCAGATATGTATATCAACGGTGATAAATGGGATGCAATCTCTAAAGCTGATCAAAGAGCAATTGAAATTGCTGCTCGTGCTTCAAGACTTGATTCTATGTCACACCGTATCTACCAGAACGGTTTAGCTTTGGATGACTTGTTAACTAACTGGGGGGTTCAGCTAATGGATACTCCAGATGACTATTTTGTTGAGTACATGGCTGCAGCGAATGCAACACTTAATAAGAATGCTAATGAAAATGCATTCTTTGCTGAAGTTTGGCAGTCACAGAAAGATTTCGCTAAGATTGCGGTACCTTTCTGGTCGGGAGCTCAAATGTCTAATGCTAAGTTAGGTATGGCGTTTGCTGAAACATTGAAGTAAAGATTCATCGTAAGACTTGTAAACTAAGTTGCCAATAGTTAATCGCTGTTGGCAACTTTTTTTGTGACTGTAAGACGGCTTAGCTGGTTCAGGTTCTCCTTTATCCTGCAACCAGCAAATGCCTATAATTAATAGGGTATTATTTTTTTTTGACTCTTGAGTTTTGTTACAATAATGTAAGGTTTTTTAGATTAAATTATTAGGAAAGCATTATGTCGGAAGAGAAAGATCTCGGACAATTAGATATTACTGATGAAATGATTGCTGAAGGGCGATCATATACTGGTGTGATGCCTGATGATATGCCAAAATTTATGGCAAAAATAATCCTCGGTATTGATCTCTTTAGTCTTAGGGTTGGACTGATAGCATGCTGGTTAACTGTTCCAGTATTTGTGTCCATGTTTTATGAGGTTGTTGCAAGGCACTTTTTCTCTTCTCCTACTTTTTGGGCATACGATATCAGCAGAATGTTTGCGGGCGCTATGTTTATGCTTGGTGCGGGTTATGCACTCTCAAAAGGCGTTCATATTCGAGCAGACTTTATGTATCGAAATTGGTCTATTAGGACTCAAGCTACAATAGACCTAACTTTATATATATTATTTTACTTTCCTGGACTGATTGGCGCTTCATGGGCATGCTACAAATATGCTTATAAGTCTTGGTCGATAATGGAAAGAAGTATGGACACTTCATGGATGCCTCTTATGTATCCAATCAAGTTTGCTTTATTTATAGGCCTTGTTTTACTTATAATTCAAGGGGTTTCCGAGACTCTCAAGTGCGTGTATGCGGTAAAAAATAGGAGATGGCCATGACTCCAGAAGTTCTAGGCATAGTGTTAATCCTAACAATGCTATTTGCCATTTTTATTGGTTTTCCAATCTCATTTACTCTAATTTTCTTAGGTGTTTTCTTTGGCTATTTAGGCTTTGGCGATCTTGTTTTTTACTTAATGACCTTCCAGTTTTCTGGGAGTATGCTCGAGCAGACCCTTGCAGCAATCCCACTATTTACCTTTATGGGAATTCTCATGGAGAAAGCCAACCTGATGGAAAGATTATTTACATCAGTCCAGATGGCTCTTGCTAGAACCAAAGGCTCTTTATTTGTAGCTGTTCTTTTTGTTTCAGTAATTTTTGGAGCTGCAACAGGTATTGTAGGTGCATCGGTCACGATTTTAGGAATTATGTCAGCTAAGACAATGAACAGAGCTGGCTATGATGTTCAGTTGGCTGCAGGCACAATTACTGCTGGCGGCACTTTAGGTATTTTGATACCGCCAAGTATTATGTTAGTTGTTATGGGGCCAATTCTAAATGTTCCGGTAACCGATTTATTTGCTGCCGCTATTATGCCTGGCATAATGTTGGCAGTCCTTTATACCGGCTATACGCTTATTAGATGTCACTTAAATCCATCATTGGGCCCTGTTGTCCCTGAGGACATGATCCCTGAATCTATGAAGGAAGTGTGGATTGAGTTTTTTAAAGGCCTTGTTCCGCCTGTTCTCTTGGTAGGCTCATCATTAGGAAGTATATTAGCTGGCCTTGCAACTCCTACAGAAGGAGCTGCTATGGGAGCTGTTGGCGCAATATTTTTAACACTTGCTTATCGAAAGTTAAATTTTAAAGTTTTTCAAGAGGCTTTATTAAAGACTCTAGAAATTACTACGTTAATTATGGTTTTAGTTTGCGCTTCAAACTTTTTTGGCTCAGTTTTTTCCAGATTAGGAACGCCAACGATGATCACTGAGGCATTGATGGTGCTCGATCTTCCACCAACAGCGATATTACTGATAGTTATGGCCTTAATCTTTTTATTAGCCTGGCCATTAGAGTGGGTCCCAATTGTACTAATCATTATTCCAATCGTTTTGCCTCTAATTGAGCAATTAGGATTTAACTTAACTTGGTTTGGAATTCTTGTTGCTGTAAATCTTCAGACTGCCTGGCTTTCGCCGCCTGTTGCATTGTCCGCCTACTTTCTCAAGGGAGTGGCCCCAGAGTGGGATTTAGCAGATATCTATAAAGGCATGATGCAATTTATGGCCCTTCAAATTGTTGGGTTAGCACTGATTATTATCTTTCCTCAGATAGTTCTGTGGCTTCCAACTTATTTATATGGTAATTAGCTTTAATCAGAACTAAATTAGTTTAGTATAGAGATTACTATTAAATAATTTCTATCTAAAAAAGCTTGCGGGGTTATTATGCATCCTCTAACCAAACTGTTCGTAGCATTAGCAGATGTTTTTTCTGTAGAAAAGCGTGATGGTGGCAACCATGCAGCCAAAGCTCTAATCGAAGCTTCTAGATTAATTGACACCCCTAAAAAGTTTAAAAGTTCATTTGCTAAAGAAGTTAATGCTTCGTTAATGATCAGAGAACACCCTTTAAATTCATTGGTATTAAAGGCATCCCCCTTCATCAATTGGGGAGGCTCTGATCTTAGAGAGGGAAGAATTCCTGAGGATTTAGCAAATAAAATGCCTATGTGTGAACTGGTTGGGCCTGATGGCTTGTATTTTAATGAGACAGTTAGAGTTGGACTCTGGCTTCAAACTAAGGGCGTAGTTTACGGCCCAAGGAAACATGCAGCAGAAGAGACATTCTATATTATTAATGGTGAAGCGGAGTGGTGGACTGAGCTAAAAAAAACAAGATTAAAGGGAAGTGGTTCGTACGTTTTTCACTCCTCAAACATTCAGCATAAGTCAATCACTTCTGATAAACATGTGTTTACTGCATGGCGATGGTCAGGTGATATTGGTTTTGATAAATACGTACTTTATTAAGAGATTGATCTAGAATTAAATATTTACTCGCCGAACATACTGTTTTGAGACTGTATATATTCAATATCACTCGTGTGAACGTAAGAAGTTCGAAGCTCAATAATCTCATTATGATAAGTATGTCCAATTCGATCTATTTTTAAAATTGGCGAATTCAACTCTAAATTTAAAAGATTAGAGATTCTTTCATTTGAAGAAATTGCTTTAATTTTCTCTGAACAATTGGTTATAAAAATATTGAATTTATTTTGATATAGATTGTATATAGTGTTCGTTCGATTTCTGAACATCTCCTCAGTTAGAGAAGGAAATTTATCATGTGAAATCACAATTTTGTCTACTATATAGAACTTTTTATTAAGTCCTAGTTTATTGTAAATATGATAAACATTGCTACCCTCAGGTATTTTTAAAGCTTTGGATTCTGATTTGTTGGCCTTTTTTGTGGTGAATGAAATGAGCTCTACATTAGGGGCTTTTTTTTCTTCACTTCCGTTTAACGCAAAATGAAAATATTCAAAAAGAAAGCTATTGTTGTCATGCTGAAATACAAAAGTACCTAAACCTTGTTTGCGAATAAGTATCCCTTCTTTTTCTAAGACGCCTATAGCTTTTCTAATGGTACCAATTGATACATTAAAAAGCTCAACTAGAGTTTTTTCATTAGGAATCAGCTGTCCAGGTCTAAGTTCATCTAGATAAAGGCAATTGAAGAGCTCATTCCTAATTTGAAGCCACATAGGAGTTTTACTGTTCCTATCGATTTCAAATTTAAGGTCGGTAATACTCATACTCTAAATACTTTTATAATTAAAAATGCGGTTTAAGGATTACCTTCGCTGAAGCCATTGTACCATTATGAAGACTTTGAAAGGCCATGTTAGTTTCTGATAAAGGGTATTCTTCTATCCAAGATAAATCTCCAAAAGCTCCATTTTCTATTGATTTCAAGGCGGATTTAAAGTCTTCCATATTGTAGGTATAGCAACCAATTAACTTTACTTCTTGTAGTGTTATCTTTCTTATATCAATGTTACTTGTCCAGCTAAGAAGTCCAACATTAACGACGGTTCCTCCGGCTTTCACTGAAGAGATAGAAAGTGAGTTTGTTTTTTCACTACCTACGCAATCTATTACTACATCAAATGAGTTTTCATCAACTGATTCAATCAAGGGGTTCACTGCTTTAACGCCAACGTGCTCTTTAACGCAGAGGTGTCTAGCTAGGTTTGTTTCTAAAACCTGCATTTTAACGCCATGAGACTTTAGTAATAAGGCAGTTAGAAGGCCAATTGCACCTGCACCAATCACTAAAACTTGGCATTCATTTATTGGTTTAAATGAGTTTTCTTTTGCAAGGTTTACCGCATGAACGACCGTTGCAGCAGGCTCAGTAAGGGCAACATGATTAGAGTTCATTTGGTTAGGTGCGTAAACTAGGCATTGCTTTGGTATGGCCATATACTGCGCAAATGCACCCTGTCTGCTCATACCTATCATGTCTCTATCACTACAGAGGTTATCCCTTCCTTGAAGGCAATATTCACATTTTCCACAAGTGATCAAAGGATTTCCTGTGACTTTTTGTCCTTTATCGGCACCATCAACAATTTCTCCACAGAACTCATGGCCTAATATAAGTCCAGGGTTTCTTCTAGGGTCTTTGCCATGGTAGGCATGCATATCAGAACCACATATGCCCACTGAATCTATGCGCAATAACACATCATCCTCACGATCGATTTGAGTGGATTGATATTCAGCAAAATAAGTCATCTCTTGTGGTGCTGTATAAACCACTGCAGCCATTTTATTTATCATCCTGCTGAAAAACCTCCATCTAGAAATATTGTTTGACCAGTAATGTATGAGTTTGCATCACTACATAGAAAGACACTAATACCAAAGATATCTTTCTCCTCACCATTGCGATTCATCATTGTTTTGTCAGCTAAATTCTTAATTTTTTTAGAGTCTTGATATAATGATTCAGTTAGATTAGTACGAAAAAAACCTGGAGCAATTGCATTAACTAATACACCGTCTTTCGAGTAGGCCTGAGCCAAAGCACGTGTTAGCTGCATTACTCCTCCTTTACTAGCTCCATAAGGAATACTATTATCAAATGCCCTAAGTGATTGAAGGGATGCAATATTAATAATTCTTCCCCA
>JAPYSK010000049.1:8248-9339 GCA_029936515.1 Candidatus Thioglobus sp. | reverse complement strand
CTTAAACATGGTGGTGAATCCTATCAGGCTTGCGATATTCAAGCTGATAAAAACTTGTATCCACCAACACTTATTACTGAGATTGATTCAAGCCACCCATTAGCGCAAGAAGAAATTTTTGGGCCAGTCTTAGTTTCAATGACTTTTAGAACTCAATCTGAGGCTATTGAACTTGCTAATAATAGTCGATATGGCTTAGCAGCTAGTGTTTGGAGTGAAAACATTAATCGTGCTATGGACGTTGCACCTAAGATTAAGGCCGGAGTGTTATGGATTAATTGTCATAATCAGTTTGATGCCTCGTGTGGATTTGGTGGTGTCAAGGAATCTGGATTTGGACGAGAAGGTGGAAAGGAGGGGCTTTATGAATACTTAAAACCTAGATTTTTAAGTCCTATTAAGAACTCCAAATCTAAAAAAATTACTGAGAATAATACTGAACAATCAATTGACCGTACTTTAAAGTTCTATATTGGTGGCAAGCAAGTCAGGCCGGATGGTGGTCATAGTATGTCAACTTACAACGCTGATGGAAGTCTAGCTGCTATAGTTGGCTCAGGTAACCGAAAAGACATCCGAAATGCTGTAAATGCAGCAATTAAGGCTGCCTCTTGGAGCTCTCAAAGTGGTCATGGCCGGGCACAAATTCTCTACTTCCTTGCAGAAAACTTAGCGATCCGTGAGTCCGAATGGATTAAGCGCCTAGAAACCCTATGCGGAGTTACTAAAAAGCAAGCAAAAGCTGAATTTGATGAAAGTTTAAGTAGAATTTTTAGTTATGCTGCTTGGGCAGATAAATATGATGGGGCTGTTCATAGTGCTCCATACAGGGGAGTTACAATGGCTCTCCCAGAACCTATTGGTGTTTTAGCGCAGGTGGCACCTGAATCTCTACCACTTCTTACAACAATTTCTTTAATCTCACCAGCAATAGCTATGGGAAATCGAGTCATTCTGATTCCTAGTGAGAGCTTTCCAAGCGTAGCATTAGAGTTAGTTCAGACTTTTGAGACTTCAGATATTCCTCCTGGTGTTATTAATATTGTAACTGGTGATAAAGATGAACTATCCAATCAATTAGTAGGTCACGC
>JAPYSK010000049.1:0-8148 GCA_029936515.1 Candidatus Thioglobus sp. | reverse complement strand
CGTGTTAGCTTGACCACACATATGATGAATTCAGGTGACACTCTCCAATGGCAAGATTTAAACCTTGATGGACCTGTTGTTGATAAGCATTCCACTGGTGGAGTGGGAGATAAAATTAGTTTAATGCTTGCTCCTATTGTTGCTGCTTGTGGAGGTTATGTTCCTATGATCTCTGGGCGCGGCTTAGGTCATACAGGTGGAACCTTAGATAAACTTGAGAGCATCCCAGGCTATAACGGCACTCCAGATAACAATAAGTTTCAATCATTAGTAAAAGAAGTTGGCTGTGCCATAATCGGTCAAACTGCAAAACTAGCTCCTGCCGACCAACGCTTTTATGCAACTCGTGACGTAACCGCTACAGTTGAATCGATAGACTTAATAACTGCATCTATATTATCTAAAAAACTAGCCTCAGGTTTAGATGCCTTAGTAATGGACATTAAAACTGGTAATGGAGCTTTCGCAGCTAACTATGAAATGGCTAAAGAACTTGCACAAAGTATTGCTGATGTTTCAGGTAGTGCTGGTGTCCCAACTAACTGCCTAATTACAGATATGAGTCAAGTACTAGGTCATAGTGTTGGAAATGCAATAGAGGTAATTGAGTGTATCAATTTTTTAGTTGAGCCTGATAATGCAAATCAACGATTAATGGAACTTACACTTCAATTAGCAGCTCATATGCTCCTGCTAAGTGGCATTGAAAGCGACTTAGTTAGTGCTAAGACAAAATCACAAGAAGCGCTCTCATCTGGTAAGGCTGCATCTATATTTGAACAAATGATCCATTCCCTTGGAGGCCCCATAGACTTAATGGAAAATGCTAATCAGTATTTAACTCCTATGCCAATAATTAGTCCTATAGTGTCAACTTCATCTGGATATGTTTCTGAAATGAATGTACGGGAAATTGGTTTAAGTATGATTCATCTAAAAGCTGGGCGAACGAAGTCAATTGATCCAATTGATCATGGAGTAGGTTTAAGCAATATAGTCAGTATTGGTCAATGGGTAGATAAGGGTGAACCACTAGTTTTAGCTCATGTCCGTGAGAAGGATCAGATCAGTTATTTACAAGAAATCCTTCCTTCAGTTTTTACTCTTAGTGAGCAGAGTCAATCAATTCCGAGCTTAATTTATGAAATAATTAGCTCAAATAAGGAAAATCATTAATGAAAAGAGCGATTATTTTAGTTTTAGACTCCTTAGGACTTGGCTCTAGTGAAGATGCTCATCTTTATGGAGATTCAGGTTCTGATACTCTTGGACATATCATTGAAAAATGTGCTTCTGGTGATGCCAATAACAGCGAACGAAGTGGCCCTCTTTTAATTCCAAATTTGATTAGATGGGGATTAGGAGAGGCAGCGATTGCTAGTCGCAATAAACCACTTCCAATTACTAGAGTTGAACCTCAAGGCGCTTTTGGCTATGCCCAAGAAGTGAGTGCTGGAAAAGATACTCCTAGTGGGCACTGGGAAATCTGTGGCCTTCCTGTCCCTTTTGAATGGGGAACCTTTCCTCAATCTGAAAACTGCTTCCCAGCCTCTCTACTTAAAGATCTAATGAATCAAGGTCAAATAGGTGGCACACTTGCCAATAAGCATGCCTCAGGCACTCAAGTTATAGAGGAGTTTGGTGAAGAGCACATTAAATCTGGCTTTCCTATTTGCTACACCTCCGCTGATTCAGTATTTCAGATAGCAGCTCATGAAGAGCATTTTGGCTTAGAGAGGCTTTATGAGTTATGTAGGATTGCAAAGAAACTTGTTGATCCATTAGAAATTACGCGAGTAATTGCAAGGCCATTTATTGGAAACCCTAAAGATGGTTTTGAACGAACAGCTAACCGAAAAGACCTAACTACACCACCGAATGATGTAACACTATTAGATCATATTCAAGATGCCAATGGTCAAGTTATTTCTGTTGGAAAAATTAGTGATATTTTTTCTAATCAAGGTGTTAGCTATACGGTTAAAGCATCTAATAATATGGGCTTAGTGGACCAATTATTGTCTGAAATGACAAAGGTTAAGGATGGCTTGATATTTGTTAATTTAGTAGACTTTGATACTAAGTTTGGACATCGTCGCGATGTTGCAGGCTACGCTTTAGCATTGGAGCAACTTGATAATCGATTGCCTGAAATTGAATCAAGATTAGATAAAGACGATCTTGTTCTTGTTACTGCAGATCATGGGTGTGATCCTACTTGGCCAGGAAGTGATCATACACGTGAGCATGTGCCAGTTGTTTTCTATGGTAAATCAGTTAAAAATAATAACTTAGGCAAAAGAGAAAGCTTTGCTGATATGGGACAAACCATAGCTCATCATCTAGAAATAAAAACTCTAGCAAATGGAAAAGCTTGTAACTTACAATAAATAGTTATAATCTTTGAATGCTAGAACAAATTCTAAACCTTCCAAAAGTAGAACTTCATAGTCATCTTGAAGGCACTATTAAACCTCATTTGGTCCACCAAATTGCTGAACGAAATAGTGTAACTCTTAATGAGAGTCTTTTTAATAATGAAGGAGGTTATGCCTGGAGTAATTTTGCTAGCTTTCTTGATGCTTACGATGGAGCCAGCTCTTGTTTGAAAAATAAAAAAGACTACAGAGATATTATGTATGAGTATCTTAAAGACTGCTCATATGAAAATGTTATTTATCTGGAGACATTTATCTCTCCTGACCATGCTGCTGAATGTGGAATAAGTTATGATGACATGATCTCAGGTTGCGTTGAAGGGATTGATGATGCTGAGAATGATTTTGGAATTATTGGGCGTATTATTGTAACTTGTGTTAGACACTTAGGTCCAAAGCAAGGTATTGATGTAGCACAACAAATGGTTGACAATCCTCACCCTTATGTAGTCGGTTTTGGTATGGGTGGTGATGAATTAGCATTTACATTAAAGGATTTTGCACCAGCCTTTAATATTGCTTCGAATGCCAACTATCCTTGTACCGTTCATGCTGGAGAGATCTGTGGACCAGAAAGTGTTTGGGATGCAATCAACCATTTACCAATAAGTAGAATTGGGCATGGTGTTAAAAGTATCGAGGATGCCGAACTATTAAATGCTTTAGTCAAGCGTAATATCCATCTGGAGATCAGTCCAGGAAGCAATCTAGCTCTGTCTTTATATCCTAACTGGAGTAGTCATCCTTTAAAACTTATTATGTCAAAAGGGGTAAGTATCAGTTTAAATTCAGATGATCCACCATTTTTTAATACCAGTGTAGGTCTCGAATATCAAAATAGTGCCAAACACTTTGATTTTGGCATTGAAGAGCTTAAATCTATTTCTCTAATGGCAATGAAGGCTTCATTTGCTGACCCTGATACAAAATCTCGCCTTCTTGATAAAATCTCACAATTCTAAATTAGAATTTTATAAATTAAATGTTAAAAACTATATAAAATTTATAAGCATTAAGGACTACTTAAATTGTTTAGAAAAAATTATTAATTGGAAAATAAATATGACAATAACAAAAACATATATTACAGCTGATGAGTTACTCTTGGATTCCTTTAGACTTGGAGTTCAAATACATAATAGCGGCTTTAAGCCTGACTTTATTGTAGGTGTTTGGCGTGGTGGAACTCCTGTTGGTATTGCTATTCAAGAAATACTCGCTTACCTAGGAAATGAGTCAGATCATATTGCTATTCGAACCTCTTCATATTACGGTATTAACGAGCAAACAAAAGAGGTTAGAGTGCATGGTATTGACTATCTTATTAGTAATATGAACGCCGAAGATAAATTACTTATCGTTGATGATGTTTTTGATTCAGGAAGAAGCATTAGAGCTATCTTGGATACACTTAATGAAAGATCAAGAAAAAATATACCTCACGATATTCGCATGGCAATGCCTTGGTATAAACCTTTAAGAAATATTATAGACACTGTGCCGGATTACTTTATTCATGAAACAGATGATTGGCTTGTTTTTCCTCACGAGATGGATGGACTTACAGAAAAAGAGATATTTGCAAATAAGAAAAATATGAAAGAGATCTTATCTCACGTTAAGTGATTTGCATTAACGTTATATATAAAATCTAAATTGCAGATTTAATTACATCCCAAAGGCCATAAAATATAGCGAGCCATATTAAGCCTTTTATTAGAAAAAAAAGAAAAGGCAAGATAATGAGTAGCCATTTATTTTTAATGCGTTTTTTAAGGTATTTAATCACTAAAGTGACAAGCAACCTTATGATTAGCCACAGCCTCTTTAAACTCAGGCTTTTCCTTTGAGCAGATTTCCTGTACTTTTTGGCAACGCGTTCTAAAAACACAGCCTGATGGCGGGTTTACTGGAGAAGGAAGATCCCCCTCAATTAATATTAATTCTTTATTTTTCTCAATCATAGGGTCAGGAATAGGAACGGCAGAAATCAGAGCTTGAGTATAAGGATGCCTTGGATTTTCATATATGTCATTACTATTTGCAAGTTCAACCATATTACCTAAGTATAGAACCATAATCTTGGTGCTTATGTGCTTAACGATGCTTAAATCATGAGCAATAAAAATTAACGTCAGGCCCATTTCCTCTTGTAATTCCATTAAAAGATTGACTACTTGTGCTTGAATAGAAACATCTAGTGCAGATACTGGTTCATCACAAATAATAAGTTTTGGTTTTAATATTAAAGCTCTAGCAATACCAATTCGTTGACACTGCCCACCTGAAAATTCATGTGGATATCGATTCACCAGATTATCTAATAAACCAACCTTTTCCATAACGTCACTAACCCTTAACTTGACATCAGTCTCTGGTGTTTTGGGATAATGAGTTCTCAATGGTTCAGCAATTATTTCGCCAATATTCATACGAGGATTAAGACTTGCTAGAGGGTCTTGAAAAATCATTTGTATTTGTTTACGGTGCTGTCTCATTTGCGACTTATTAAGTGTCAATAAGTCATTACCAAGCCATATAACTTTGCCGGAATTGGCAGGAACCATTTTAACAATTGCGCGTGCTAAAGTCGATTTACCGCAGCCAGACTCCCCTACTATTCCCAAGGTTTCGCCTTGATTTAAATCGAATGAAACATCATTTACAGCCTGAAGTTTTTTTTGCTTAGTCCATGGCATATCATCTTCAGAAGAAACATTAAAGTTGACTTTTAGATTTTCCACTTTAAGTAGAATTTCGTTATTCATAACAATTCCTCAATCGGAACATGGCAAGCTCTAAAATGATCATTTTCAGTAATTTTTGTTAAATTAGGTGTTACAGTTGAGCATGAGTTTATTGCAAAATTACAGCGAGGTGAAAATGGACATCCAACTGGTTTTAACATCATGTTTGGAGGATTACCTGGTATGGTTATAAGCTTTTCATTAGCGTCATCAAGCCTAGGAACAGCACTCATTAAACCTTGTGTATACGGGTGCGTAGGGTTTTTATAAAGATGTTCTGTTTTCCCTATTTCCATCACCTCACCACCATACATAACTAGCATTTCATCACTGTTTCCTGCAACTACACCGAGGTCATGAGTGATTAGAATAATTGACATTCCAAATTCATTTTGTATTTCAGACATTAAATGCATTATTTGAGCCTGTACAGTTACATCCAGTGCAGTTGTAGGCTCATCAGCAATTAATAACTTTGGATGACATAGTAGTGACATAGCAATCATTACACGCTGCCTCATTCCACCTGAAAACTCATGTGGATACATTCTAATACGATTTTTAGCTTCAGGAATCTTGACAGCATCAAGCATAATAATTGATTGCTGAATGGCTTCAGATTTAGAGATACCTTTATGGTGCACTAAGACCTCAGCCATCTGTTCTGAAACTCTTACATAAGGGTTCAGGCTGGTCATTGGGTCTTGAAAAATCATGGCTATCTTTTCAGCACGAATGAGATTCAACTCATTATTTGAAAGATTAAGGATTTCTTGACCATCAAATTTAACACTCCCAGTTGCACTTCCATTATTATCAAGAAGGCCAGTCATCGCAAAAACAGTCTGACTTTTGCCACTTCCAGACTCTCCAACAATAGCTAAAATTTTTCCCTCTTCAAGTGAAAAGTTAACATTATTAACTGCACTTACTATGCCATCAGTAGTGTCAAATTGTACTTGGAGATTATTTACCTCTAATAAGCTCATATCAACTACCTATCCTTGGGGTCGAGTGCATCTCGTAAACCGTCACCAATAAAATAGAAGCAAAAGAGACTCACAACAAAAAATGCTAATGGAAATAACAGTTGCCACTCAGTATCATAGCTAATAGTGCCAGCACCTTCGGAAATTAATGCTCCCCAGCTTGTCAAAGGCTCCTGGACTCCAAGTCCTAAAAATGAAATAAAACTTTCAGTTAAAATAATTCCTGGCACCAAAAGTGTTGCATAAACAGCAACAATTCCTAAAAGATTAGGAACAATATGGCGCATGATTATTTTAAAATCACTCACACCAATAACCTTAGCAGCTTCAATAAACTCTTTGTTTTTAAGATTCAGAGTTTGACCACGAACAATTCGACTCATATCCAACCATGAAAGAAGGCCAATTCCAATAAAAAGCATTCCAATTGAACGGCCAAATACAACTAATAAAAGAATTAAAACAAACATGTATGGAATTGACATCAATATATCAACAATTCGCATCATCATTTGGTCTACTCTACCTCCCAGATAGCCAGAAGTTGCACCATAGAGTGTTCCAACTATAACCGCTACAGTAGCCCCCAATATGCCAACCATAAGAGAAATTTGAGTACCCTGAATAACCCTAGAATATATATCGCGACCAAGATCATCCGTTCCAAAGAAGTGACCACTCTGGATAGAAGGCATACCAACTTTTGCTGCAGAACCCATTGCATTCCAGTCAATTTGTTCGTTACTCCAGACTGCAAAATAAGGACCAATAAATGAAAAAGCAACAATTGCAATCAAAACAAAGAGACTAACAGTTGCCGCCTTATTATGAATAAACCTAGTTCGAGCATCATTCCAAAGAGAACGGCCTGTTGAGTGTTCATTTTCTGAGATATTATTCGCCATCTCAACAATTTTGTTTTTGTTTGCTACAATCATCTCAATTTAATACCTAATTTTTGGGTCAACCCAAGCATAAAGAAGATCAACAATTAGGCTAAACATTATTGTAAGAGAGCCAACTAAAATAGTAATCCCCATCATTACTGCATAATCACGATTAAAGGCTGCATTGACAAAAAAGTAACCCATTCCACCTGTTGAAAAATAGATGTCAATAAGCACAGAACCAGTTATCAATCCTACAAATGCTGGGCCTAGATAAGATATTACTGGAAGAAGTGAAGGTTTTAATACATGGCGAAAGAAAATTGTTTTTGTTGGAAGGCCTTTTGATCTAGCTGTTCTAATATAATTTGTATTTAAAACCTCAAGCATCGATGAGCGGGTTATTCTAGCAATCGAGGCCATATAGCTTGTTGAAAGAGCAATCACTGGCATTATAAGGTATTCCCATGAGCCCCCATTCCAGCCACCTCCAGGAAGCCAGCCAAGCCACAAGGTAAAAACAATAATCAGTAGCGGTGCCAGTACAAAATTTGGAAGTACCTGAGCACCAATTGAAACACCTACAGCCAAGTAATCAATCCAAGTATTTTTTCTAATTGCTGCTATTGAACCAAGAGGAATACCAACACCTATTGCAGCAATAAATGACCAAAAACCATACTTCAACGTTATTGGAAAGCCTTGTTCTATAATTTCATTAACCGTCCTGTCATGGTATTTATAGGAAGGACCAAAATCAAACTCAGTTACAACACCCCACAAATAGTTAATCATCTGACGCCAGACTGGCTGATCTAAACCATATTTAGCCTCTATATTTGCAAGTACTTGTGCAGGAAGAGGTCTTTCTGAAGTAAAGGGTCCGCCAGGGGCGGCATGCATCAAATAAAAACTTACTGCAATAAGAATCAGTAATGTTGGAATAGCAATTCCAATTCGCTTAATTATGTAGTTGAACATATTGGAAATTGAACAGAAAAATATTTATTGAATTATTGTACCCGACAAATAAAAAAGCACCACACATTCTCTGTGCGGTGCTTCTCTAGAGAACTATATATTACTG
>JAPYSK010000048.1 GCA_029936515.1 Candidatus Thioglobus sp. | reverse complement strand
ATCTTTTAAATGTTTAACATGGTGAACTTCTAGGTAAGGTTCCCCATTAGGTTCGTTAAAAGGTGCTGTCTTCTCACATAGTTCACAGACTCCATTAGCTCTCCTTAATGTATAAGAAACAACGTAAGGATTTCTTTGATGACGAATAGTTGCGACCTCTCTATAACCGAGTATATCTGGCAAGCTGTTAGCTTTGCTTTCTAATTCTTCATTACTAAGTTTTTGAGATTTTTTAAATTGAGCTTGAAAAACATTTTCAATTTCAGAATGATTGATTGGCTTTGAATTATTATTGAACTTGATTGGGAAGACCCACACAAGTCTAGAGTCACCATTTTTATCAGGCTGTTGCTTTTGATAAGGCTTATCATACAAATGAACCTGCCCACGATAAATGTATTCTCCTGCTTTAAAAACTTCAAAGAGATGGGGAACTACACCATTAGTTTTTGATTCAGAGAGGGTTTTGTTTTCTCGAGTGAGTGTTTGATTACCTATCTGCCCCTTACCTATATGATGCACTTTATTATTAAACCATCTATCGTGATAGATTGATTTGATATGGTTGATAATTAAAACGAGCGTGTTGGTGCTATTGGATTTATTCATTCCGGACTGTAATGAGCAGCCGAAAGCTAAACGAATCTCCTCATTTGAATAGATATTTCCAAGTTGTAAATTCTCAATTTGCATACCAAGAACCTTACATTGACTACTATTATTAATTAAATAGCGGTTTATTAAAAATCTATCATAGCACTTTTTATGAATAATAATTTCTGAATTGAATCAATTCAGAAATTATCAGACTGACAAAGTCTCTAACAACTGAATTCATGCTGATATGAATTTTTTTAGTAGTGTTAAAGTGAATTTTTAGCATAATAATATTTATTAATTAAAGAAAACAAGAGTGACTAAAAAGAATATTCTAGTGTTCAAACATATGCCCTCGCAAAACCCAGGCATTTTTCGTGACTTTGCAGAGAGTCAGAACGTTAACTTTGTTGAAATAGATCTTCATGCAGGAGACAAAATTCCTGATATAAAAGGCTTTGATGGTCTCTGGGTAATGGGTGGGTCAATGAATGTCTGGGAGGAAGATAAATATCCCTGGCTGATTGAAGAGAAAAAAGCAATTAGATATGCAGTAGAAGATCTGAAAAAGCCATTTTTAGGAATATGTCTTGGCCATCAGTTGCTTGCAGAAGCGATGGGAGGTAAAGCTATCAATACTGGACGATACGAGGTAGGACTGTTTGAAATTGAGCCTACCAAAGAAGGCTTGAATCACCCACTACTTCAAAACCTTAAAGAATCAGAAAAATGGGTAAATGCTCATTTGGTGGAAGTTATAGAAGCGCCTAAGGATGCTATAATTCTAGCATCGTCAGAAAATTGCCAAAACCATGTTATGCAGGTTGGTGAGAACGCATACTCCTGTCAGTTTCATCCTGAAGTTTGTAGCCATACCTTAGATGGCTGGATGAAAATTTCTGGCGTGCCCGATTTTTTTGAGGAGCTCAGTATTAATGGGCTTGATGATTTAACATCTAGTATTACTGAAAATCTAGATGTTAATAATAGGGCAGCCTCTGTTTTATTTGAAAATTGGTGTAACCTCGTTTTGAATTAGCAGATTATTTAAAGTTTCATTATATTTGGCCAATCTTGTTGCATTGATAGAGAATCAATGTCAAAATCCAAATATCAAAATGTATCTACTATTACAATGACAGTTAAACATTGTTCACAATGCCAACAACAGTTTGGTTGTGGTGCGGGCACTGGAAACTGCTGGTGCATGAGTTTTCCTCCAATTATGGAGCCAACCATAGAGCAAGACTGTTTCTGCCCGTGTTGTCTCGATGATGCAATAAATGAAAGGATTGAGATGCTTGTTAATGAACAAGGTATGGAACATTTTCAAAGACTTGCAGATCCATATCGAGACCAGTCTAAGTTAATTAAAAATGTTGATTACAAGATAGAAGATGGGCTACATGTTTTTAGTAAGTGGTATCTCATTAAACAGGGAAAATGCTGCAATAACGGTTGTAGTAACTGCCCATATTAATTAAAATAAATTATGCATAAATTTGATGACCAAGCCTCCAAGATATTACTTAAGGTTCTATCACACACTATCGAAAGATTAAGTATGGATCCACCTACTCTTGATTATCCAAAGTCGGTTGATTTTTTTGAAAAAAATGCCCCTAGCTTAATAACTGAAGCTGGCAATTCAATTGATAAAGTTTTTGATCAATATAAAAACACCATAGAGCAAAGCATTATCTCTGCAGACTCTCCAAGAAACCTCTCATTTATACCTGCAGCGCCTACCAAAGCATCAATGATTTTTGACCTAGTCGTTTCTGCAGGTTCCTTGAATGGTGTTTCTTGGCAAGAGGCGAGTGGTGTAGTTTGGGTGGAAAATCAAGTGATTCGTTGGATCGCAGATCTTGTAGGTTTCCCAGAAGATGCGGGCGGCTGTTTTGTTGCTGGTGGTACTAATGGAAATCTTTCTTCACTTGTTGTTGCAAGAGAAAAACATCGAAAAAAGCATAAAGATCATTCAAAACGCTTAGCGATTATTTGCTCAGATCAAACTCACTCATCTGTTAAAAGTACCGCTAAGGTTATGGATTGTGATGTGATTGTGGTTCCTACAAATGATTCATTTCAGTTAACACGAGAGTCAATTGAAAATGAATTAAAAGTTCATTCTGAGAAATATAAAGAACTTGATATATTTGCAATTGTTGCAACAGCAGGAACAACTAATTTAGGTGTTATAGATGATATTAGTGGCATCTCAAAGTATGCAAAAAGCAATAAGATTTGGCTTCATGTTGATGGTGCTTATGGCGGTGCAGGGCTCTTGTCAGAAAAGGTTAAGGATCTTTTTAGTGGCATTGAGTATGCAGATTCATTTATCGTGGATCCACATAAATGGCTTTTTGCGCCATTCGACTGTGCAGCTGTAATTTATCGAAACAAACACTTAGCTGCAGAGGTTCATTCTCAACAAGCCAGCTATTTAGATATTTTGCATGAAGAGGAGGCGGGTGATAATCCTTCTGATTATGCCTTCCATCTTTCAAGGCGGGCTCGAGGTTTGCCGATGTGGTTTTCTTTGTCGGTTTATGGAGTAGACGCTTATCGTCAAGCTGTTGAAAGCTCTCTTGATATTGCAAAATATGCTGCAGATGAAATTAAGAAATCATCTTATTTAACATTATTGATAGAGCCTTCACTTTCAGTGGTTGCCTTTGAACGTGATGGCTGGGGATGGGAGGAATATAAAAGCTGGTCTACTGAACAACTCAAAAAGCAAGTCTGTTTTGTTGTTCCTTCTTTGGTTAGGGATAAACCAGTATTTCGTTTTGCTTTTTTAAACCCTGAGACCTCTAAAGAAATAGTTGATGAAATTTTATTGAGCTTAGGGTAATCTTTTATTTCAATTGTTTAGTTTTTAAATGAATAATAAATGTTAAGAAAAATAGTTCAAATTGGAAATCCGGCGTTGCGAGAAATCGCTTTAGAGGTGAAGGAAAGTGAGATTACTTCCGACAAGATTCAGAGCCTCATCGACGACCTAATTGAAACAATGAGGAATGCAAATGGTGCTGGTCTTGCAGCCACACAAATTGCGGTACCTCTTCGAATTTGTATAATAGAGGTTAATAAAAACCCTCGCTACCCGTACAAACCTGATATTCCACTCACTGTATTAATTAACCCAAAGATTACCTTTCTAACAGATAAGAGGATATATGTTTATGAGGGTTGCCTGTCTGTCCCCAACCTAAGAGGTCAGGTCGATAGATGTCCTGAAATTATAATTGAGGGGTTTGATAGGGAAGGCCAAAGTGTCAATTTTGTTTCAAGAGGAATCAGCGCTGGTACTTTTCAACATGAACTCGACCATCTTGATGGTTTAGTCTTTACGGATAGAATGAGAGATGCCAGCTCATTAACAACCATCGATGAGTTTGCGCTTAATAATGAAGAAGAATTTAAAGAACAAGTTATGAGTATTGTTGCGCATTATGGTAGTTAGTGAACAAGACAAAAATTTTGATTTACAGGATTCTGAGGACCGAGGCTCTGGAGTTTTTACTAAGAATTTTTATAGCAAAGGTCAAGTTGTAATGATGGGTGTTATGGATAAAATTGTTAGTATTAATCATGTGGGCGTATCTCAGATTGGTGAGCATGAATATGTCGCACCAGTCGGATTTATGGCGCTCGTCAATCATTCATGCAACCCAAATTGTGGCATCAAGGTTAATGAGGCAGGGGCTCATGATTATGTTGCTATGAGAGATATTGAGCCTGGCGATGAGGTTACATTTGATTATGCAATGCAAAATTATAAAATAGGGCATTTCCCAAGTAGGTGTTTATGTGGCTCCTCAGAATGTCGAGGAATGATCGGGGGTTGGGTGGACTTACCAAAGTACAGAAGGAAACATTACGAAGGCTATGTTGCACCATATCTACTCGAACTTGATAATAAAAATTCCATTTAAAGTTAATCAATTAAATCTAATAAATTTGTTCCAAATTTAATTTTTAGTCTCTTTTATATTTATTAAATCAATTAAATATTTATAACTAATTGTTATTATTATGAATACTCTATAAAACTTCTTTTTTGAATAATAATTAAAGATTATTTTGATAGAATTTAAATCTTTCATACTATATACTTATTCTTGATAGGTGTTAAATTTACCTATCAATAAAAAGGAGAAAGTTTTTTTTTAACAAAAAAAGGAGATAATGTTTTGGAAGATCAAATATTAGCTTTAACGGAGCAATTAGCTGCCGTAACAAACGCGGCTCAGGTCACAAACACTATGTTTGCTGAGACGTATTATTTTCTATCAATACCTCTGATGGTCATTATTCATGCTGGTTTCCTTCTCTATGAGATGGGGCAAACACGAGTGAAAAATGTATTATCATCAGGTATTAAAAACTTACTAGCGTTCGCATTTACAATAGTAACTTTTTATCTGTTTGGTTGGTGGTTCTATTGGGCCTTACCAACGTTTCCGTACGACCTCGCCTCTGGCGCCGGTTACATGGGAATTTCAGGTATAGAGTATGCTAATGCTATAGCTTTACCATGGGGCGATTCAGCTCAATACATGGGTCCGAATATGGGTGACCACGCGTCAGGTGTATTCTGGGGAGCTTTTGCATTGTTTGCTGCGACTACCGCTTCTATCGCTTCAGGCGCTCTGATCGAGAGAATACAAACCGTTGGTTTTGTAATCTGTGCGATTGTACTAGGCTCTTTTGCTTGGGTTGTCGCTGCTGCGTGGGGATGGCATGCCGATGGATGGTTAGTTACTGAGTTCGGATTCCATGACTTTGGTGCAGCAGGTCTTGTACACGCTGTCGCTGGTTTCTTTGCGCTTGGTATTCTGATTAATCTAGGACCTCGAGTAGGTAAGTTCAATGCTGACGGTTCTGCGAATAGAATCGTTGGACATAACATACCTCTAACGGTTACCGGTTTGATGCTGATCATTGTTGGTTTCTTCGGATTCCTTATGGCTTGTATCATTCTTCCTGGTGAAGGATGGAGCTGGTATGCAGACGGTGGAACAACCATTTATGGTACTCCAATGACGCTTTCAGCTTTAGCATTTAATATCGTACTAGCTGCCTCAGGCGGAATTATCGGAGCTTGGATCGTTACTAAGGATCCTTTCTGGATGATGTCTGGCTGTCTAGCGGGTATTATTGCTACTGCCTCGGGTCTAGATGTTTATTTCGGTTCTCATGTAATTATAATTGCTACCGTTGCCGGTATGATTATAAAACCATGTGCAAACTGGCTTGAAGGTTTTGGTATCGATGATGCTGTTGGCGCGGTTACGATTCACGGAACAATTGGCGTATTCGGCGTTGTAGTTTTGGGTATCTTTGGTTCAGGAATTCCTGGACTAGGTGCATTCGCACCAGAGGGTACTGTAGCTATAAGCATATGGGGTCAATTTGTTGGTGCAGTAGTAATGTTCTTACTTGGTTTTGTACCTGGATACATTGTATCTTGGTTAGTTCACAAGGCGGGAATGTTGCGTGTCCCAGAAGCAGTTCAAATCAAAGGTCTTGACCCTGTCAAGGTACCTGCTCAGGCTTATCCTGAAGCAATGATTAGTTCTGAGACTGAAGCTTAACTATAAGGAGAAAAATTATGGGATATTTTACTGATAATTTTACTACGCTATATGCTGATGGTGCTTGGATAGACATGGGCATGTATATTGGTGCTGGTAGTTCTGCACCTGGATGGTATACGCTAATAGCTGCCGTTATGATGATCGTTATTTTGGTCGTTGGAAACAAAGACGAACAAGATAGTTATGACAAGCATAAGTAAAAAATAAGAAGTAAAAATAAAAAGGCGGTATTTAAATACCGCCTTTTTTTTTGTTTAATAACTAATTCTATGATTGATTCATCTTGTTGTAAGTTTGATGGATTAAGTCTTCTTTGATTTGCAATTTAATCCATGCATTTTCATCAAACTCCTTAGTTGGTGGTTTATCAGCTTTGAAGTGTTTAAAATTATCAACACCTCTCACAAGCATAGCAGAGTCATTATCTGTTTGTGTTTGAAACATGTCTGTAGAGATATAGTTTATTGATAATCCAATACGTCGCTCATTGCTCTGATTAGGGTAAGAGGTGTGCATTGTCCATCCATGGTGAAGGGATGCTTCGCCAGCCTTTAATGGTAAGTGAATAGACTGATCCTCACTGACATTTTCAATGGTTTGACCGTGATGCAGAAAGTTGTCTTTATCAATTGTAGTTTTGTGAATTAACTGGCCATTTTGATGGCTTCCTGGAATCATATGCATACAGCCATTCTCTTCAGTTGCATCCGATAGTGCTACCCAGGCGGCAACCTGTTTATCATCATTAAACCCCCAATAAGTTAAATCTTGATGCCAGCTAATATGACTTTTAGAGTTGGGCTCTTTAATTACAAACGATGTATTATAAAGAAGTATATTTGGACCTAACAGTTCTTCAACTTTGTCTAGGAGTTTCTCATTTTTTCCAAGTTGGTAAGCAATATTTAGAGCAGTATGAATCTTATAGCGATAATTTAAAAGACCAATCTTTTGCTCAACAGATTCAAGAATTTTTCGATAAGAATTTGCTGTTTCTCTGTCGACTACAGAAACAGGTGAGAAAAAACCATCCGCTTCAAAGCTTACTTTAATTTGACTCATAATTCCTTAAAATGTTAATTTTTTAAGGAGATTATATTGAATTTTTAAACTTTTAACAATAGTCTAGCGGGGTCTTCGAGGGCTTCTTTAATTGAGATTAAAAATTGAACCGCTTCTTTGCCATCAATGATTCTATGGTCATACGACAAAGCAAGGTACATCATTGGCCTTATTACTATTTCACCATTAACAACAACGGCACGTTCTTCAGTTTTATGCATCCCCAAAATAGCGCTTTGAGGCGAGTTTAAGATTGGGGTTGATAGTAGAGAGCCAAAAACACCACCATTAGATATAGTAAAGGTGCCACCATTCATTTCATCAATACCAAGAGAACCATCTTGAGCCCTATAAGCAAAGTCAGTTATACGTTTTTCTATTTCATGCATTTCCATTTTATGGGCATCACGAAGAACAGGAACAACGAGTCCTCGGTCTGAAGACACGGCGACTGAAACGTCGCAATATGCATGGTAAATAATATCATCACCATCTAAATAGGCATTGACTGTAGGAAATTTCTTAAGTGACTCGACTGCAGCCTTTACAAAGAAAGACATAAACCCTAATTTAACTGAGTACTTCTTCTCAAAGGCCTCCTTATAGCTTGATCTCATAGCTAGTATTTCAGTCATATCAACTTCGTTAAATGTTGAAAGCATGGCTGTATTTTGAGTAGCAGAGTGGAGCCTATTTGCAATAGTTTTACGAATTCGACTCATTGGCACTCTTTCTTCCATTCGGTTACTCATTACTGGAGATTCTTTTTGGCTTGAGATATTATCATTTGCTATACTTGGAGGTTTTGTTGGAGTAATCTTAGGTTCTTCAGCACTTTCATTATTAGCTTCATCTGAAGGTTCTTTAGGTATCTCTTGGAGGTTTTCTTTTGGAGCTTTTTCTATAACATCTTCTTCAGGAGAGGGAGTTTCAGAACTTGTTTCAGCCTCATCATCCAAACGACCAAGAACTTGCTGCTCGCTAACAGTTTCACCTTCCTTTGCTAAGATTTCAGTTAATACGCCTGACTCTTCTGCAGGAACCTCGAGTACAACCTTATCAGTTTCAATCTCAACAATGACATCATCGATTTCAACATAATCGCCAGGCTTCTTATGCCAAGCTGCAACAGTCGCCTCACTTATTGATTCTGGCAATATAGGTACTTTCACTTCTTTCATTTCTTAATGCTCCTAGCGTTGTTTATAGGTTGAATGCCTAGCGCTTGTTCAATGACGTAGCTTTGGTTAATGTTGTGTTGTCTGATGCTCCCTTCAGCTGGTGCTGAATAAAGGTCTCGTGCAACAGCGTGGAGAGTTTGATTTTTAATTATACATTCCATAAAATTATGTCTAGAAGAGTACCATGCGCCTTGGTTGATTGGCTCTTCTTGGCACCAGACTATATCCTTAGCATTTGGAAATTTTGCGAGCTCTGTCATAAGATTCTCTGCTGGAAATGGGTAGAGCTGCTCAAGTCTAAGGATTGCCACATTGTTAATTTGATCATCTTGCCGACGAGTTAATAATTCATAAAAAACTTTACCACTGCACATGATGACACGGTCAACTTTTTTAGGTTTAATGTTGTCATACTGCTCTTTGTATACATCCCTGAATTTTCCCTCAGTGAACTTAAATAAAGGGGAGGAAGCTAGAGGATTTCTAAGTAAACTTTTTGGAGACATGATAATCAAAGGTGCGCGAAATTTTCTAAGAATTTGTCGTCTCATCAAGTGAAATATTTGAGAAGCAGTCGAGGGAACACAGACTTGCATATTGTGACTAGCACAAAGCTGAAGAAAACGCTCAAGCCTTCCAGATGAATGTTCAGGTCCTTGACCTTCAAGACCATGAGGAAGAAGCATAACTAAGTTAGAAAGACGTCCCCATTTAGCCTCTGCTGAGGCAATAAATTGATCAATAATTGCTTGCGCACCATTTACAAAATCGCCAAACTGAGCTTCCCAAATAACTAGAGACTCTGGATTTGCTGTAGCGTAACCATACTCAAAACCAAGAGCCGCTTCCTCAGAAAGAATTGAGTCAATAATCTGAACTTTTCCTTGATTTTTGCTAATATATTGAAGGGGAATATAATCTTCATTTACTAATTGATTGTGAAGTACTGCATTTCGGTGAAAGAATGTTCCTCTTCCACTATCTTGACCTGAAAGTCGAATAGACGTACCTTTCTCTGTGAGACTTGCATAAGCTAATGTTTCAGCAAAACCCCAGTCAGCATTAATTTTACCATTGGCCATTTTCTGCCTATCAGACAGCATCTTTTTAACTCGCGGGTGAACCTCAAAGTCAGTGGGTATTTTCTGTAGTTTTTTGTTTAGTTTCTTTATGTGTTTATGAGTAATACAAGATTCATAAGGAGTCTCCCATGAAGCGTCAAAATAATCTTCCCAGAGCATTTCCCAAGCTCTTTTGTTTTTTGGCTTAATGATATTGTATGCAACCCTCTGGCCATCTTTTAGCTCTTGTCGGTAGTCACTTACCATTGAGTCAACTTCTGCCTGATCAATTACACCTTCCTTCATAAGAGAGTTTGCGTAGTTTGATCTGGTTGTAGGCATTTTACGAATAGCTTCATACATCAATGGCTGAGTAACGGCGGGTTCATCTGCTTCATTGTGGCCATGACGCCTGTAGCA
>JAPYSK010000047.1 GCA_029936515.1 Candidatus Thioglobus sp. | reverse complement strand
AACTGAATCAGGCTATCAGGATCAGGAATAGCAAACATATCTGGATGTGCAGGTGTCATATCTAGCCAGGCAGCAAAACCTGCAAAGCCAGCACCTTCTTTTTGCATACCATCAATAGCTCTTGCGGGAACTAACTTGGAACGCAGACTACCAAACAAATCTACAAAGCTAATAAGAAAGTATTCAATTCCTCGCTCTGCTGCTACTTTACTAAGTTTAGTGGCCATAATTTCTCCTATTTATTCGTTATTAATTTAAATTAAATCAGTAATTACATTCCACCTTTTCCTGGAATCCATTCAGTACCAGCCAATGGTACACCAGCCATCGCAGCAGCTTCCATAGTCAATGCTACCATATCTTCTGGCTCTAAATTATGTACATGACTCTTACCGCAAGCTCTAGCTAATGTCTGCAACTCGAGGGTAAGTACATTCAAATAATTAGCCAATCGACGTCCTCCTAACTTAGGATCTAGCCTTTTTGCTAGTTCAGGATCTTGAGTAGTAATACCAGCTGGATCATTCCCTTGTTGGTAGTCGTCCCAAAAACCAGCAGCTGAACCTATAGCCTTATAATCTTCATCATATTCTGGACTCTGATCGCCAAGAGCAATCAAAGCAGCTGTACCAATAGCTACAGCATCGGCACCTAAAGCCAAAGCTTTAGCAACATCAGCACCACTTCTAATACCGCCTGAAACAATCAGTTGTACTTTGCGATGCATATCCATCTCTTGCAATGCTTCAACAGCCATTCTTACTGCTGGAAGTGTCGGAATACCAACGTGCTCAATAAACACATCTTGTGTTGCTGCGGTTCCACCTTGCATACCGTCAACGACCACCACATCAGCACCTGCTTTAACAGCAAGTGTGACATCATAAAAAACGCGCGTTGCCCCAACCTTTACATAAATTGGTTTTTCCCAATTAGTTATTTCGCGCAACTCCTGAATCTTTATTTGAAGATCATCTGGACCAGTCCAATCTGGGTGACGACAAGCAGAACGCTGATCTATGCCCTCAGGAAGATTACGCATTTGCGCCACTCTAGGTGAAATTTTCTGTCCTAGTAACATACCACCACCACCAGGCTTAGCACCCTGACCAAGAACAATTTCAATTGCATCTGCACGCCTTAAATCATCAGGATTCATGCCATATCTTGATGGTAAGTACTGATAAACCAAAGTTTTTGAGTGACCTCTTTCCTCTGGCGTCATTCCACCATCACCAGTTGTGGTACTTGTTCCAGCTAAACTAGCGCCTCTACCTAAAGATTCTTTAGCTTGCGCTGAGAGAGAGCCAAAGCTCATACCAGCAATTGTAATTGGTGTTTTTAAGTGGATTGGATTTTTTGCAAAACGATTTCCCAATACTACTTCAGTAGTACATTTTTCACGATAGCCTTCTAGAGGATAACGAGAAGTTGAAGCACCAAGAAATACTAAATCATCAAATGTAGGAATATCTCTTTTGGCACCAAAACCACGAATATCATAAATTCCTGTCTTAGCAGCACGCTGAATCTCTGCAATAACATGTCGTGGGAAAGTGGCAGATTCTATTAATGTTGGATTATCTTTACTCATAATCTTGTCTCCTTAGTAATCATCAACTTGGTCAATATCAAAATTATATAATTTACGCGCGGAACCATAACGACGAAACTCATCAACACCATAACTCATTCTTGATTGTTTTAATAATTGTTTCAACTCTTTTTGATGCTCATCTCGCATTTCTTTTTCAATACAATCCGCACCTAAACTTTTAACCTTTCCACGCACATAAATTTTCGTTTCATAGATCGAATCCCCTAAGGCATCGCCGGCATCGCCACAGACAACTAAGCATCCTGATTGCGCCATAAAAGCACTCATATGACCAATATTGCCGCCTACAACAATATTAACACCTTTCATTGAAATTCCACATCGTGAACTAGCATCACCCTCTATTACTAATAATCCACCATGTGCTGTCGCTGCTGCATATTGCGAAGCATTTCCAGTCACACGAACCTCACCAGACATCATATTCTCTGCTAACCCTGGACCTGCATTGCCATTAATCTTTATTTTTGCCTGTTGATTCATACCCGCACAATAATAGCCAACATGGCCATTAATATCAACATTGACTGCAGAAATTAGGCCAACTGAAACAGCATGTTTTCCACCCGTATTAGTTACACTAAATTTATCTCCAGAGGAAGCACTCTGTAATTTCTCATTGAGCTCTCTGACACTCTTGTTATCTAAATTTATTTCTGTCATTCTTAACTCCTTTTCCAGCTGTAGATCTGGGTTGGCTCTGGCTCCCAAATGCGTGCATTTTCAGCCCCTGGCAAAGTCGCAATCGCTCGATACTCAGAAGACATTGCAGCCCAATCATCAGTTTCTGCCATTATTGCAGGCTTGCAACCAATAGGATCTCGCATAACAGCAAAGCCATCTCTAGTTCCAATTGCAAAGGTATAAAAACCATCTAAATCATCAATTGCATGATTCAGTGCTTGGTCTAAGTCATCTCCCTCACTTAGTCGCCAACTCAAATATCCAGCAGCAACTTCACTATCATTGTCAGTCTTAAATTGGACGCCACTTCGACGCAAAGTTTCACGAAGTCGGTTATGGTTCGATAAAGAACCATTATGAACGAGGCATAAATCTTGGCCAGTAGAAAATGGATGAGAATGTTCGGTGGTAATGGCACTTTCAGTCGCCATTCGTGTATGCCCTAAAGCATGCGTGCCACTCATGCTTTTAATATCAAATTGTTCAATAAAGTCAGCCGGATTTCCTATACCCTTAAAAATCTCAATATTAGTACCAGCACTCGTTACGCTAAGCTCCCTCCAATTCTCATTAAGCCAGTCTTGAACTTCACTAATTGCTGAATCCAAAGTTAGCACTGCATGATTCTGAGTCACCATAATTTTTTTCAGAGCGAAACTATCCTTGAGAGATTCCTCTAGAACACTCCAATCAAAGTCTAAGTTCTCAGCAAGAACGGTAATTTTACAACCCTTGTCATTTGGATCACGATAGACCGCTATCCCTGCACTATCAGGCCCTCTCTCTGTCATTTCACTTAACATCGGCGCTATTAATTCACCTAATTGAGATTCAAGGATAGGGTTTTTAATAAAAAGTCCAACAATTCCACACATAACAACTCCAAATAAAAGTCATGACCTTTGAACTCATATATTAAATAAGTTCAAAGGCGTTAGTTTAAATGAAAAAAACGATAAGCGTTTTTATCAAGGTTTTTTGATAAAAGAAGCTATGATCTAATACAATCTCAAGAACTCTTGCACTTCCCAATCAGTTACGGACTGATGATAACGGTCCCATTCATCCATCTTGTAAGAGAAAAATTGATGAAGCATTGCATCACCCAATACTTCTCTTGCAAATTCATCTTCATTTAGTGCTTCAATAGCCTCTAAAAGATTACGAGGTAGTGATTTAATGTTTGCTTCCTTTATTTCCTCAGGACTCAACGTATACAAATTTAAATTCAATGGTTTACCTGGGTCAATTTTATTTTTAATTCCATCTAAAACAGATGCAGTAGTTAAAGCTAATGATAAGTATGGATTCATGCACATATCTGCAGCACGATTTTCTATACAAAATCGATTTTGTGGGAGTCTAAGCATGCATGAACGGTTATTGTCTCCATAAGCCATTTGTGTAGGAGCCCATGTGTGAACTCCGCCTTCAAATCCACCCACTCTAGGAACCAATCCATTGTAAGAATTAACTGTTGAGCAAGCTATTGCAGTAATCTCTGTTCCATGCTTAAGTAGACCACCAACTGCATGGTATGCTAGAGCGGAAAACTTACCATTCTTTCCTTCAAATATATTTCTATTATCAGAAGTAGTCGTCATACTAAAATTAATATGCGCTCCAGAACGCCAGTCTCCAATTGTTGGTTTCGGCATAAAGGTAATAAACATTCCATACTTTTTAGCAACTTCTTTAAGTAGAACTCTTAAGAAAACTAATCGGTCAGCCATTTGAAGGATATCTGTATAAGTAAAGTCAAGCTCAAACTGTGAATAAGCCCCCTCACATACTACATCCTTCATATCCCATCCTAATTCATTAACAGTGTCAATCAATTCTTTTAGGAACTCCATTGAGTCAATAGAATACTCAACGTCATAGCCGAAAGCCTGCCTACGTGGACGCAACCCTTCGCCAGGAAGCGGGTCATCATCGATAGCTTTTACTGGCTGACCATCTTCCCAGCGCAGCGCAATAAATTCAGGTTCAATACCACAAAAAGCTTTGTATCCTGCATCGTCAGCATTTTGAACAGCTCTTTTAAGTGTTTGACGAGGGCACAAGTTATAAGGCTCATCCTCCCACCATAAATCAGAAAAAACCCAAACACAAGTTTTATCCCAAGGGCAGATCATCAAGCTATCTAAATCAGGCACAGGAATCTGATCAGAGTCATTAGGTCCTAATTCAGGAACAAAAGAAACTGAATGGACTGCAAATTGAGGCCCTTTTCCTGCACACAACGCCTCAAATTCTTTCATTGGGATTGGCTTTGTTTTTGGAATACCAAGCATATCAATCCAACACGACAGGATATACTTTACGCCAGCTTTTTCAAGCCTTGCCTTTTCCTCAGCAACGCGCTTCTTCGATGGCAGTGCATCTGCCATCTTTGTGTGGTAAATCTTAGTCATATCTTGCTCCTTCTATTTTATTCAATACAGTTTTAAAGTTTTTCGTGCGACTTTAACAAGAACTGATTCTTGTATGTCGCAAGACCTTTCATTACTTCAACATCTTTTATATCATTATTATTAAAACAATGTTTCTCTAAAAACCTAGTTAAAGTTTCATCACCTTCTGAGGCAATCTCTACCAAAAGATCATAACGCCCTGTTACCCATAAAATAAATACAATTTCATTACAATCTTGAAGCCGCTTAGCGACCTCACTCGGACTTGAGGTTGATGCTACCTTAATACCCAACATTGAGTCTGTCGCATAATTAATAGCAGAACGATCCACCAAAGCTTTAATTTGTAAAACACCTGCGTCCTTCATGCGATTAACTCGATTCCTAACAGTGCCTTCAGATATCTCAAGGGTCTTAGCTATTTCTTTAAAAGGTAGTCGTCCATCACTCTCAAGCATATCGATGATTTGCTGATTTAATTTATCTTTCAGCGTATCTCTTGTAGGAACACGAGGAATTTGATCGCTATCATTCACGTCATTAAATTGATTTAAATTGACCATACGATTGCTTGAACTACTCATTTCGAAATCCTAGTTTTGAGGCATATCTTCTGGATCTATTCCAGGCACAAAAGTAATACCTGCTTGCTGCTTCCAATCATGGGGGTAGGCAGAATAAAATATCACGCATTTTTCATCACACTCGTAAGCAATTAAGTTATCTTTTGGGATGTATAGAACATCTCCTGGATTGCATATATATGATTCACCATCACACGTTAATCTGAATGTACCTTCCATACAGTAAATAATCTCATCACATGTTAGTTCCCATGGAACTGATACTTGGTTTAAAAAATTTAAGCCACCACACATCGTGTCACTCACAGCACTCGTTACAAATGGCTTTATATAGCTTTTCCCAGGCTCTAGAGTATGTAAGCGGTGTTCAATTTCGCTAAATTTATATAGTTTTGGTTTATTATCTTTCATCATTTTCCTTATTCAGTTAAGCTAAGTTTTTCATTTAGTTCTACTACGTATCCATCTGGATCTTCAATAAATGCAAGGATGCGAGTTCCTGCATTCATTGGTTTAGCTGGACTAATTATTTTTGCCCCATTCGCCTCAAGATCTTCAACAGCTTTATATACATCTAGAGTTTCTATGCAGATATGCCCCCACCCATTTCCTTTATCATAGTGCTCTTCTTGATCCCAGTTATGAGTCAACTCCAATGCAGGAAATTCTATCTCAGGACCATAACCTACAAATGCATTGGTGTATCGACCACCTGGGTAATCGGTACGTCTTAATACTTGCATACCCAAAATATCACAATAAAAATGGATTGATTTTTCTAGGTCAAGAACCCTCATCATTGTGTGAGCCAATCTGTAGTCACTATTAAAATTAGTATTGGTCATCATATTCTCCTTTATTAATTATTTATTGATTAATCAGTAACTGCTTTTGCAATCATCTCTTGAAACGCACGAACACTATTTTCCCAATGAGGAGAGAGCAATCCTCCATCTGTAGAAACTGGTGAAGCCCTGCCAAGCTGCAATCTTTCGCAGATTGCATGATCTTCTTTATGTACATCCCACCATAGCTTTTTCATTGCTTCAACCTCTTCATTTGAAACAGTTCGTCCTTCTGTAGTGTAAATAACTCTTTTTTGTTGAGTGTGCTCCGGATCAATAGGGACATTTAAATAAACACCAATTTGATCTGGTGCATATCGACCAATAATAAAATTAGGAAATAGTGTGAGGTACCTTGAGCTCACGGAGAGACTCTCTTTTACTTTATCTTCATCATCCAAATCGATAGCACTTCCTACACATACACCATCGATGATTGTGTAGTGATCTTCGAGAGGCTGATTTGTTGTAGTACGATGAACAAATTGAACATGGTAGGGTTCAATATAGTTTTCCATAAGAAATTTCCAATTTGTTGAAATTTCTCCAAAATCCAATGTTGCAACTGGTTTTACTTGCTGAAAATTAATATCATCAAAATTCTTTATTAGTGGTGCTGCATAATCTTCAAATGCTGGTGCATTACCACTTAAATTAATGAATATCCAGTCATGCCAAATGGCTATTTTTATAGATTTAAGGCCATGGTCTGACATATTAAAGCCTTCAGGGTGGTGTTCTCTACCTCCAAAAAATGGGGTGGCACAAAGATCACCATCTAAACTGTAAGTCCAAGAGTGGTATGGGCAAGTCAACATGGGTCCAACATTCTTTGGTTCATCGACTAGCTTAAGGCAGCGATGTGAGCAGGCATTATGAAAGGCAGCAATTTGACCTTGATTATTCTTAATTAGTACAATAGGTTTACCAGCAACTGAAATTGGAAAGGTATCACCTGGCTCAATTAATTCATGAGCAAAGCCAACAAAAACCCAATTATTAGTAAATACAGTGTCACACTCAGTACGAAAAAAATCGACATCCGTATAGGCAGAAGCTGGAAGACCATGTTTAAGCTTATCCTTCTGAAAAAATGTAGACATGTCAATTGTATTATTATTAATTGTTGACCCCTTAATAAATGAAGAATAGTATTTTTTTCTAAAATTATATACCTTAATATTACATATAAAGTAATTTAATTAGTAATAATTTGTTAATAAACACATTAATTAGATCAAAAATCATTAATATGTAATTATTATGGATGATAATTGATGCTAACATTAAGTCTATTTTGGGTATTATTTATACCTATATTAAGGTTGTATTAATGAGGATTAAAGCATATGAGCATTGAGCAAGATGACATTAAAGTTAATCTTAAAGGGTTTGCAGGTCATGGATTAGTTCACTCCAATGATTCTGATGATGAAATTACACTAGTTGGCTCTGGAACTCCAGCAGGTGAATATCTTAGAAGGTATTGGCAGCCAGTTTTTATTTCTTCTGAGCTCGATGATCTTCCTGTAGCAATTAAAATCCTGGGAGAAGAGCTTGTCTTGTTTCGAGATAAAAGTAATCAATTAGGTTTAGTTCATAAACACTGTCCTCATAGACAGGCTTCTCTTGAATTTGGTATTTGTCATGAAACAGGAATTCAATGTTGCTATCATGGATGGCATTTTGATGTTGATGGTACACTAATAGATGTACCAGGGCAGCCTGAACATATTGCAGATATTATCAAACAAAGAGTTCGACTTGGTGCTTATCCAACTCACGAATTTAAAGGTTTAATTTTTGCTTATCTAGGTCCAATTGATGAAAAACCTGAATTTCCAATTTATGATTCCCTTGATTTTGAAGACATGGATATGGTGCCTTACAAAGCCCCTTTTAAGTGTAACTGGCTTCAGGTTCTAGATGCTATAGTCGACCCTATTCATACCTCCTTCCTTCACTCCAATATGAGTCGAGAACAATTTTCTGAGGGCTTTGGTGAGGTCGGGCAGATTGACTTCTTTGAACGTGATAGCTGGATTTTAGGATGTAATACCAGAAGAGTAGGTGACAATGTTTGGTTTAGAATTAATGAAGTTGTTTTGCCAAACTTTACTCAGGCAGGTGCAGCATTTGCAGCCGATGGCACAAAAAAAATTTATTATGGACGAAGTTCATTTACAAGATGGGTGGTTCCAATAGATGATGAAACCACTATTTGCTATGCTTGGGCTAATTTTGGAGATCGCGGCGACCCACATGAATATAACACTCCTGAAGGTCCTGAACTAATCGAGCAAGGTGAGATATTTGATCGGCCTTATGAACAGCGCCAAAGATTTCCTGCAGACAGGGAGGCTTGTGAAGGAATGGGACCAATTAATATACATAAAAATGAAAATTTATTGACCAGTGATCAAGGCGTTGCAATGATGCGCCAAAGAATAAGAGAGCAAATTAGAACAGTGTCTTCTGGAAAACACCCATATCTTGCTTCGAAGCTTGTTGGGATGCCGATACCAACCTATGGTGGTGACTCTGTTCTGACAATTCCTAAAAATAAAGGGGATGATGATGCTTTGTTAAGTAAACTTGCTCATGAATTTGTTGAAATTCAGTTTCAGGTTGATGGCAAGCCTGAGAAAGAGAGGATTAAAGTGGTAACAGAAAAGTTAAAACAAATTCAGTTAAGAGAAAATCCAGTGGTAACTGAATAGGTAAATACACTATGTCAAGTGATAAAAAAATAAGAGTACATTTTAAAAGTAATCATGCAGATCCAAAATCTTTCCCTCCAACAATAGAAGGAGAATCAGTTTTTGCAATTACGGAAGAGAGGTACCTAACTGCACTTGCAAATTATCCTGACTTAAAAGAAAAGATTGAACCAGTTTTTGATTGGGATTTAGATAACTTCTACGAGTCAATGAAAACAGCTGAAGTGCTCGTATGCTGGGATTTTCCAACCGAAGATCTTTCTAAAATTGCTCCTAATTTACGCTGGATTCATATTATTGGCGCTGGATTAGAACATTTATGCCCAATGGACTGGGTTCCAAAAAATGTCTCAGTAGTTAACAATCGTGGGGTGCATTCAGCAAAAGCAGGAGAATTTGGTTTAATGAGTGTCTTAATGCTTCATACCCACATACCTGAAATAGTTCAAAACCAACAAAATAAGCACTGGGAATCCCTCTACTCTACTCCCATAATGGGGAAAACCTTACTAGTTATTGGGGTGGGGAATATAGGGCATGCTGTTGCAAAGAAGTGTAAATTATTAGGTATGAATATTATTGGAGTTAGTCGTCATGGAAAAGCTTTAGATAGTGTCGATCAAATGGTTAAAGTAGAGAAATTAGATGAAGTACTTCCTCTACCTGATTACATTTTTATGTCCACCCCAAATACCACAGAAACCCTCAACCTATTAGACAAAAGACGCCAGTCATTGATGAAGCCAGGGGTTGGCATTATTAATGTAGGTAGAGCGGCTACTATGGACTATGATGCTTTAGTAGAAAACTTAAGTTCTGGTCACATCAAAGCTGCTATTATTGATGTATTTGACCCTGAGCCACTTCCGTCAAATTCTAAACTTTGGGATGCACCAAATTTAATGGTTATGCCTCATATTTCTGCAGATGATGGTGATACATACATTCCTCTAACCCTTGAACTTGTTATGATGAATATGCGTCGCTATCTCTCAAACCACAAATTAAATAATTTAGTGAATCCTGATCTCGGCTATTAAAGGTCTGAGTAATATTTTTTATAGTGCTGAGCAGCCTCTCGAGAAATGGCCATTAGACTTTCAAATGGACTAGCCATTGCCTCTTCTATTGATAATTCACTAGAGACAACACTAAACGCCTTATCAATGCCATAATTACTTATTAGAGTGTCACTATTCTCTAAAACTCCAGCAATTATAAAGATACGACATTTATGTCTCTTTGCATACTCAATAACCCCTATAGGAGCTTTACCCCTATCACTTTGACTATCTATCTTACCTTCCCCAGTTAAAACTAAATCTGCGTTTAATAGATGCTGATTAAAATCTAATTTATCAAGAATAATCTTAATACCACTCTTCAGCTCTGCATTCAAAAAAGCTTTAAAGCCATAACCTATTCCTCCAGCAGCACCAGCACCAGGATACAAAGACACATCATTATTGAATTTCCTAGATATAACACGAGAGTAATGATTCAAAATAATCTCTAGCTGATCAATTATTTCACTATCAGCACCTTTTTGAAAGGCAAAAATAGCAGAGGCTCCTTGAGGTCCAACCAAAGGATTATCAACATCACATGCCACCTCAAAATTAATCCCCTTAAGACGAGGATCTATATAACTTAAATCAATGTCAGAAAGCGAACTTAAACTGCTAAGATCGCCACGAAGTTGATTCCCTGAAATATCTAGAAATCGAACCCCAATTGCTTGTAAAAAACCCATACCACCATCATTACTCGAACTCCCCCCTAAGCCAATAATAATATGCTCAGCACCTTCATCTACTGCAGCCAAAATAAGCTCTCCTACCCCATGACTAGAGGCAAGCATTGGATTTCGTTTTTCAACGGAAACTAAGTGTAAGCCACAAGCTTCTGCAACCTCAATAACTGCCGTTTTCGTATCACCAAGCATGCCCCATCTTGCACTAACGACCTCCCCCATAGGTCCTGAAACATTTGTAGAAAAATAACTACCCTCTGTAGCAGAGACCAATACATCAACAGTACCTTCACCGCCATCAGCAATAGGCAATTTAAGTATTTCTGCATTCGGGAAAAATTCTAAAAAACCTGCTTCGATAGCATTTGCAGCTTCACTCGCAGAGAGGGTCTCTTTGAAGGAGTCTGGTGCAATTACTATCTTCATATATTGTTATATATTGGCAAATAATTTAATAATAAAAACTTGTCTCTT
>JAPYSK010000046.1 GCA_029936515.1 Candidatus Thioglobus sp. | reverse complement strand
TACCAATTTCGCATAGATCTCATTATAAACTACAATAAAGTTATGTTCAACTATTGAACAATAAATGTGAAAAGCTTATTTATATAGTGACATTAAACAAAATTGCAGTGTAGATTATAATAATTACTATTATGAAAGTCGATTTACATAACCATTCTTACTATTCTGATGGATTCTTTTCACCAGCAGAAGTAGTTAAATTTGCATATGAAGCAGATTGCGATTTATTTTCATTAACTGACCACGACACTACTGAGGGAATTGCTGAGGCTCAAATTGAGGCAGATAAACTGGGAGTTGAGTTATTAAATGGCGTTGAGATATCTGCATTTTGGCGAAATATGACTATTCACATTGTGGGGTTAGGAGTAGACATTAATAATGATATTTTGCAAACTGGCTTAGCCCATAATCAAGCTTTACGTAAAGAAAGGGCAGAAAAAATAGCTTTAGGGCTATGGCGCTCTGGAATTAAAGATGCTTTAGAGAAGACTAAAAGTCTTAGTAAGACTGAAATGTTAACGCGAACTCACTTTGCTCAAATGCTAATTAGTGAGGGTTACTGTAAGGATATGAAGTCGGTATTTAGGCGATATTTGACAGGAAAAAAACCTGGTGGTGTTCATGTTGAATGGAAAAGTATTGATGAAGTGATTAATTGGATCCATGCAGCTGGTGGAAAGGCTATCATTGCTCATCCTTTTCGTTATAGAATGACTCATACCAAAATTAAAAATATGTTAAATGACTTTAAGGGTGTATTAGGTGATGGTCTAGAAGTTGTGACTGCAACCAGTACTGATGAGGAGGTTTCGTTAGGAAATCAATTTGCAGATAAATATAATTTACTTTATTCATGTGGCTCTGATTTTCATGGATGGCCAAACCAAAGAGTTCGTATAGGAGGGTTGAGAGATTTACCTAACCTTGATAATGCAGTTTGGAGATATTTGTAATGTCTTTAGTTATTAATATCCATCCTGAAAATCCACAATCAAGACTAATAAAGCAAGTCATTGATGTTTTGGATAGAGGCGGTATTATAGCTTATCCAACAGATTCAGGCTATGCTTTGGGATGCGCCTTGGGCAATAAAAGTGCGATGGAAAGAATTATAAGAATAAGGCAATTAAAAAAGCATCATCATTTCACTTTGATGTTGAAAGATTTATCGCATGTTGGTGAATATGCAAAATTGAATAACTCTGGATTTAGGTTAATGAAAAAAATATTGCCTGGGCCCTATACTTTTATTTTAGAGGGAGCCAAAGATATTCCCAATCGTTTATTAAACGGCAACAGAAAAACTATAGGCATTAGAGTTTCAAGTAATGCAATAGTTCAGGCAATACTAGAGGATATAGTTGAGCCTATTATGAGCGTTTCTTTAATAATAAAGGGCTATGAGTTTTATAACTGTAATGATGTCAAAGCGGTACTTAATGGCTCAATTGATTTAGTTATCGATGCTGGTCACTGTCCGCCAGAACCAACCACAGTAATCGATATATCAGGAGATGAGGTTTTAATCTTAAGAGAAGGTGCAGGAAGTCTAGAGTTTGTTAGTTAACATCATTTGCAATAGAAATGTAATTACAATATAATTACATTTATGGCTAAAATAGTAAAAATAGGCAATTCACAAGGAATAAGAATTCCTAAACCATTAATTTCACTTGCTAATCTTGAAAATCAAGAATTAGATTTTATAGTTTTGGATAGTGGTTTACTAATTACTTCCAAGAAAAAATCAAGAGTTGGTTGGCAATCAAATACTGATATGACAGAATCTAAGGTCACTTGGGAATGGTGGAAGAATTAATGAAGCGCTTTGATGTTTGGTTAGTCATGAAAAAACCTGATAATTCTAGAGTAGTTGATAACCTTGGTTTGTGCACTATTGTTACCCCTGACGAGTTAAAAGATTTGCCAAGTATCTTAGTGGCTCCTATGACAACATTAAGTGAAAGCTTACCAAGTAGAATTGAGTGTCGTTTCGATGATGCAAAAGGATATATTATGGTTGATCAGCTTAGAGCTATAGATAAATTTTGCTTTATAAAAAAATTGGGCGAGCTCGAATCGGAAACCCAAGTCAAATTGTGTGACTGCCTTCAAGAGTTCTTTGCCCTATAACTACCCTGTGCGTATAATTATTATATTTTGAAAAATCAACTTATCCATGAAAACTGCTGAAATTAGACATAAATTTTTAAGTTACTTTGAAAGTCACGGCCATTCCATTCAGCAGAGCGCCTCTCTTGTTCCGCATAATGACAACACGTTGCTATTTGTTAACTCTGGAATGGTGCCATTTAAAGATATATTTACTGGTGCTACCAAAAGCTCCTTTAATCGTGCTGTATCTTGCCAAAGATGCGTTAGAGCTGGAGGAAAACACAATGATCTTGATAATGTAGGTTACACGGCTCGTCATCACACGTTCTTTGAAATGCTTGGTAATTTTAGTTTTGGTGATTACTTTAAAAGTGAGGCGATTCGGTTTTGTTGGGATTTTTTAACTGTAGAACTTGGATTGCCTAAAGAAAAGCTTTGGGTTAGTGTTTTTGAAGACGATGACGAAGCAGCAGCTATTTGGGTTAATGAGATAGGTTTCCCAGTAGATAGGATTTCTCGTTGCGGTGCAAAAGATAATTTTTGGCAGATGGGAGATACAGGACCGTGCGGTCCTTGCAGTGAAATATTTTATGATCATGGTGAACATATTGCTGGTGGACCTCCAGGCACTCCTGAGGAAGATGGCGATAGGTTCATTGAAATCTGGAACTTAGTCTTTATGCAGTTTGAGCGACAACAAGACGGAACTCTAGTGCCTCTTAAATCAACAGGTGTTGATACTGGAATGGGCCTAGAGAGACTAGCTGCTGTTTTGCAACATGAGAATAACAATTATGATATTGATATCTTTAAAGAGTTAACAAATGAAATAGTTAAGCTTATTCCTAAAACTGAAGCAATTAAAGATAGTAATGCGTCAGTTAGAGTTATAGCTGATCATATTCGCTCAACTGCTTTCATGATTGTTGATGGTATTACTCCTTCAAATGAAGGGCGAGGATATGTCCTGAGAAGGATTATCCGAAGGGCTATTCGACATGGACATAAACTTGGAATTAAAGAAATTTTCTTTTATCAATTGGTATCAGTTTTAGCTCAGCAAAACGATAAGGCTTATCCTGAACTAATCTCAAATCAATCACATGTAGAACAAGTCTTAAAAAAGGAAGAAGAGCGATTTATTCAAACCCTAGATATAGGTATGAGCATCCTTGAAGATGCAATTAATGAATTAACTAACACTGAAATAAGTGGTGAAACAGCCTTTAAGCTTTATGATACTTATGGGTTTCCAGTTGACTTAACAGCTGACGTCGCAAGAGAGCGTGGGCTAACTATTGACATGAAGGGTTTTGAAGCTGAAATGAAGAATCAGAAAGATCGTGCTCGAAAAGCAGGTGACTTTGATTCTAAAAAATCTACTGTTTCTATTGATGATGCAACAGAGTTTTTGGGTTATGAGTTGTTTGATAATGTCGCCACTGTTAAAACAATTATAAGAAATGATAAGTCTGTAAGTTCAGTCAATAAAGGTGAAGAAGCCATTATAGTTTTAGATAAAAGTAGTTTTTATGGTGAGTCAGGTGGACAGAGTGGTGATCACGGCAGCATATCAAAAAATGGCTCAAAATTTAAAGTTTCTGACACTCAAAGACAGGCTTCAAATGCTTTTGAGCATTATGGTGTTCAGTCTAATGGTTCTCTTAAGGTTGGTGACAAAGTAGAAGCAAAAATTGACCAGCAAAGGCGTAAAAAAATTATGAATAACCATTCGGCAACTCACTTGCTTCATGAGGCGCTAAGGCAGATACTGGGGGATCAAGTTCAGCAAAAAGGATCCTTAGTTGAATCTGAAAAGTTAAGGTTTGATTTTTCTTACGATGAAGTAGTTTCAAGATCTGATCTAGATAAGGTTGAATCGATAGTTAACGCACAAATTTTAGGGAACTCTCTAGTTACGACTGAAGAGACAGACATTGAATCTGCTAAGAAAAAAGGCGCAATGGCTCTTTTTGGTGAAAAGTATGGTGATACTGTTCGAGTTCTTTCAATGGGAGATGATAACTTTTCTGTTGAACTTTGTGGTGGTACTCACGTTGAGAGATTGGGCGATATTGGACGATTTAAAATAATCTCAGAAAGTGGAATCGCAGCAGGCATTAGAAGAATTGAGGCAATGACAGGTATTGATGCTTATCAGCTTGACAAAAAAAATGAAGAGAGCCTTAATTTAATAGCTAATCTAACTAAATCAAACAGCTCACAAACCGCAGAAAAAGTAAAACAATTAATCAGTAATCAAAAACATCTTGAAAAGCAAATAGTAAGCTTTCAGAAGCAGCTTGCAAGCGATCAAGGTGATGCTCTAACAAGTAAGGCGATTGATGTAAATGGCATTAAGGTTCTGGCTACAGAGGTCTCAGATGTGGCAGCGAAAGATCTTAGGGACTTGGCGGATAAATTAAAAGATAAGCTGGGCTCAGCTGTTGTCGTTTTAGCAGTTGTTTCTGATAAAAAAGTTTCATTAGTTGTTGCCGTTACTAAGGATTTAATAGGTCAATATCAAGCTGGTAATATTTTGAATCATGTCGCCACTCAAATCGGTGGAAAGGGCGGTGGGCGCTCGGATATGGCTCAAGGTGGTGGAACTGAACCTGACAAACTACCTGAAGCTTTAAATTCAGTTAAAGACTTATTCTAAACTTGTTAGAAAAGAGCCAAAGATCATTCATAGGTATAATTATTTCTAATGGATTGGCTACAAATATCTTTTCAAATTGAAAAATCTCAAGCTGATCTTATCTCAGAAGTGCTTACGGGATTGGGAAGTCTCTCAATCACTTATTCTGATACTCTTGATGATGCAATCTATGAACCACCAGTTGGGCAGACGCCATTATGGGATAACATCACAGTTAATGCTCTATTTTCAACAGATGTAAATCAAGAAGATATTAAGGCTTCTATTTTTGAAATTTGCAATGTCAACGCTCTAACTTCATTCATTTTGAAAGACAGAGTATGGGAGGATGAGTGCAAAAAAGATTTTCATTCAATGAAGTTTGGTGAAAACCTTTGGGTTTGTCCTTCATGGGAATCTCAAGCTGAACTTCCTAGTGATGCAATTATAATTAATATGGACCCTGGCTTAGCTTTTGGTACAGGTTCTCACCAAACGACCAGCCTATGCCTTGAGTATTTAGATAATAATCCACCCAAAAATATTGATGTAATTGATTTTGGATGTGGTACCGGTATTTTAGCTATAGCCGCTGCAAAGCTAGGTGCTTCAAGAGTTTTAGCAATTGATAATGACCCTCAAGCTATTATTTCTAGTAAAGACAATGTTATAAATAATCAATGTGAAAGCATAATTAAAACAATTCATTCAAAAAATGAAATTGACTTTGAAGGCTGTGATTTATTAATAGCAAATATTCTAACCAATCCGCTAATTAAGTTGGCACCTACATTTGCAGCTCTTGTTAACCCTGATGGAGAACTACTTTTATCAGGTATTTTAAAAAAGCAAGTTGATAGGGTAGTAGGCTGTTACTCAGAGTATTTTACTAACTTAGAGGTTTCCAATATAGACGAATGGTATAGGGTAACTGGTACAAGAACAGCTTAAGTTTAATGTAGATTTTTTTTAATAATCTACATTAATTTCTATCCACCACCAACTGCATTGATTACCTCAACTTTGTCTTGGTTTTTAAGTAAGTGCGTTGAGTGGTTGGATTTAGGAATAATTGATTCATTGATTTCGATTGCAATTCTCTGATTTTGATAGCCCAAATGAATAACTAGATCTTCGATATTTGAATTATAAGGGAGCTCTATTTTTTCATCATTGACTATAATTTTCATTTTTTTTATCTAATAGTAATATGCAAGTTAATTATAACATTGGATTCTAAATTCAAGAGAAATTTATATCAATCACATGGTAAAATTTGCCAAGTTTTAACACCTTCAGGAGAATTTTTTTTGCCTCAAACTGCCATACTAGCACTCGAAGATGGTAAATTTTTTTGGGGTGAGTCAGTTGGTTCTTTTGGTCAAACAGTTGGTGAGGTGGTCTTTAATACTGCAATGACTGGGTATCAAGAAATATTGACAGACCCTTCCTATTCTCAGCAAATCGTAGCATTAACATATCCGCATATAGGCAATACCGGCATTAATATAGTTGACCAAGAGTCTTCAGGTGTTTATGCTGCTGGATTAATTATTCGAGACTTGCCACTTGCTCATAGCAACTGGCGCTCTGAAATGAGTCTTGATAATTACTTATTGACTAATAATATAGTTGCGATTTCAAATATTGATACTAGAGCACTTACTCGACATTTACGCATTAATGGAGCACTTAAAGGTTGTATTTTAGCTACTAAAATGATTGACCCAGATGAGGCTATTCAGAAAGCAAAAGAGTTTTCAGGTCTTAAGAATATGGATTTAGCTAAAGTCGTCTCTACACCTAAAACCTATACCTTTAATCAAGGCTCATTTGATTTAGAGAAATCTAATTTTAATGAAGTTACTTCGAAATTTAAAGTGGCAGTCTATGACTATGGAATTAAGAAAAATATCTTAAGAATGCTAGTTGATAGGGGATGTGAACTAACTGTCTTTAATGCCAAAACACCTGCAGATGATTTGCTAGCTATAAAGCCGGACGGTATTTTTTTATCCAATGGACCTGGCGACCCAGAGCCTTGCGATTATGCAATTAAAAATATTCAAAAAATACTTCAAAAAGAGGTGCCAATCTTTGGTATTTGTTTAGGACATCAACTACTAGCACTTGCTAGTGGGGCTAAAACTGAAAAAATGAAATTTGGTCACCACGGTGCCAATCATCCTGTTAAAGAATTAAAGTCAAACAGAGTATTAATTACTTCGCAAAACCATGGATTTTCAGTCTCTGAAGAGGCTATTCCAGCAAACATAGAGGTAACACATAGATCGTTGTTTGACAAAACAATACAGGGAATAAAAATTAAGGATAAGCCTGCATTTAGCTTTCAAGGTCATCCAGAGGCATCTCCTGGACCTCATGATGTCAGTATGTTGTTTGATGAATTTATTAAGCAGATGTCAAAATGAAAAAATACACTATTAAATAAAGAATGCCTAAAAGAGAAGACATAAAAAGTATTTTAATTATTGGCGCTGGCCCAATCGTTATTGGACAGGCTTGTGAATTTGATTATTCTGGTGCACAGGCATGTAAAGCTCTTCGAGAAGAAGGGTATCGAGTAATATTAGTTAACTCGAATCCTGCTACTATAATGACTGATCCTAAAATGGCTGATGCCACCTATATCGAACCAATCGAGTGGAAAACGCTAGAAAAAATTATTGAAAAAGAAAAGCCGAGTGCTTTATTGCCGACCATGGGAGGGCAAACAGCGCTTAATTGTGCATTGGATCTTGATCGTCACGGCATTCTTCAAAAACACAATGTTGAAATGATTGGCGCGAATAAAGAGGCTATCGATAAGGCTGAAGATAGAGAATTATTTCGCCAGGCGATGCTGAAAATAGGCTTAGATATGCCAAAGGCTGCAATTGCACATACCGTTGAAGATGCTCTCAAAGTGCAAGAAACAGTCGGCTATCCTACTATTATTCGACCGTCATTTACAATGGGAGGTTCTGGTGGTGGAATTGCTTACAATAAGGAGCAATTTGTTGAAATATGTCAGCGTGGACTTGACTTATCACCAACCAACGAGCTTTTAATTGAAGAGTCTATCCTTGGCTGGAAGGAGTTTGAAATGGAGGTTGTTCGAGATAATAAGGACAACTGTATTATTGTTTGCTCCATTGAAAATTTTGATCCTATGGGTATTCATACTGGAGATTCGATTACAGTTGCGCCAGCTCAAACGCTAACGGACAAAGAATACCAAGTAATGCGAAACGCCTCTTTAAAAGTTCTCAGAGAGATTGGCGTTGACACAGGTGGTTCGAATGTTCAATTTGCAGTTAACCCTGAAAATGGAAGATTAACTATTATTGAGATGAACCCAAGAGTATCTCGCTCCTCTGCATTAGCGTCTAAAGCTACTGGCTTTCCAATTGCAAAAGTCGCTGCTAAGTTAGCTATTGGTTATACATTAGACGAGCTAGATAATGATATTACTGGCGGAAAGACGCCTGCGTCATTTGAGCCATCTATTGACTATGTTGTAACAAAAATTCCAAGGTTTGCATTTGAAAAATTTCCTCAAGCGGATGATCGACTGACTACTCAAATGAAATCAGTAGGAGAAGTGATGGCAATAGGTTCAACTTTTCAAGAGTCTCTTCAAAAAGCGCTTAGAGGACTTGAGACCGATAAATCTGGTCTTGATCCTATAGTTGATATATCGGCTGAAGACTCAAGGGGAAAGATTAGAAGCGAACTCCTCTCTGCAGGAGCAGAAAGAATTTTCTATTTAGCTGATGCATTCAGAATGGGAATGAGTATAAAAGAGGCTTTTGATCTTTCTAAAATTGATCCTTGGTTCTTAGCTCAAGTTGAAGACCTTGTTATTTCTGAAGAGAAAATTAAAGGTGTATTACTAAATGAGATTGACGCTGAAATTATGCTTAAACTTAAGCAAAAAGGTTTTTCGGATAAGCGATTGTCTGTGCTTCTTAAATGCTCAGAAGAAGATTTAAGGAGCAAAAGAAAGTCACTTAATGTTAAGCCGGTTTTCAAGCGAGTGGATAGTTGTGCTGCCGAGTTCGATACTCAAACTGCCTATCTTTACTCGACTTACCAGTCAGAGTGCGAAGCCAATCCTACGAGTAATAAAAAAATCATGATATTGGGCGGTGGTCCAAATAGAATTGGACAAGGTATTGAGTTTGATTATTGCTGCGTTCATGCCTCACTAGCATTACAAAAAGATGGCTACGAAACCATTATGGTTAACTGTAATCCTGAGACCGTCTCTACGGACTATGATATTTCAGATAGATTATATTTTGAGCCACTTACACTTGAGGATGTTTTAGCAGTTATTGACGTTGAAAAGCCTGAAGGTATTATTGTTCATTATGGTGGTCAGACGCCACTAAAACTTGCAGCAGCTCTTGAGAAAAGTGGGGCAAACATTATTGGTACAAGCCCAGATTCTATTGATCTAGCAGAAGATAGAGAGCGCTTTCAAAAAATGATTCAAAAGTTAGGACTCAAGCAACCTGTTAATGGTACTGCTCGATCACAAGATGAAGCAGTTGCGATTGCAGACTCTATTGGCTTCCCTCTAGTTGTAAGGCCTTCCTATGTTTTAGGTGGTCGCGCAATGGAGATTGTTTATGATAAAGATAGTCTTGAGCGCTATATGACTAATGCCGTTCAAGTTTCGAATGATTCACCTGTATTGCTTGATTCATTCCTAGATCATGCAATTGAAGTTGATATTGATGTAGTTTGTGATGGTAATGACATTGTGATTGGCGGTATTATGGAGCATATTGAGCAAGCAGGTATTCATTCTGGAGATTCGGCTTGTTCTTTACCTCCTCATTCTCTTCCAGGTGATGTTCTTGATGAGATGAGAAGGCAAGTTAAATTAATGGCTAAAGAGCTAAATGTCATAGGTCTAATGAATACTCAGTTAGCTTATCAAGATGATGAAATATATGTAATCGAAGTAAACCCCAGGGCCTCTCGAACAATACCATTTGTCTCTAAAGCAACAGGAGTCCATCTTGCAAATATAGCTGTTCGAGCGATGGTTGGAATCTCCTTAGAAGATCAAGGCTTCACTAAAGAGGTTATTCCAAAACATTTCTCTGTTAAAGAGTCCGTTTTTCCGTTTAACAAGTTTCTAGGTGTCGATCCCTTTTTGGGTCCAGAAATGCGATCAACTGGTGAAGTTATGGGAATCGGACATGACTTTCCATCAGCTTATGACAAAGCCTTCCTTGCTGCAGGTGATATTATTCCTACTAGTGGTAAAGTTTTTTTAAGTCTTCGAACTCTTGATAGAGAAAGACTTGTTGAGCTAGGTGAAAGACTTAGTAGTCAAGGTTTCGAAATTGTTGCGACCCGCACAAATCAAGAAATACTCCAAAAAGCGGGCTTAGAATGTACAATGGTTAATAAAGTGTCTGAGGGTTCGCCGCACATTGTTGACTCGATTAAAAATGATGAAATCAACTTGATTATTAACTCAACTGAAGATAATCAAGGTCTGGAAGATGCAGCCGTTATACGTTGTCAGGCGCTAATCCATAAGATACCGTGTATGACAACAGTTGCTGCTGCCTTTGCCATGCTTGATGGAATTAAGACGCATGATAAGCTTGTAGTTAGATCCATACAATCACTATACTAAAAGGTCTATGGATACAATACCTATGACAGTTAATGGGGCAAAAGCTCTTGAGGTTGAGTTGTTAAGGCTTAAGGAAGAAGAGCGCCCAAGAATTGTTAGTGATATTGCAACTGCAAGAGAGCATGGTGATCTTAAAGAGAATGCTGAATATCATGCTGCTAAAGAGGAGCAAGGCTTTATAGAAGGTCGAATTCAAGAGATTGATTCCAAATTATCTCGAATGCAATTAATCGATGTTAACCAACTCAATCAAGATGGACGATGCGTTTTTGGAACTACTATCACACTTTTAAATTTATCCGATGACTCTGAGATTATTTATCAAATTGTTGGTGAAGATGAGTCAGATATTGAATCAGGTAAGATTTCATGTCACTCTCCAATCGCAAAAGCATTATTGGGCAATGAAGAAGGCGACGAAGTAACAGTTAAAGCACCTATGGGTGATATACTGTATGAAATTCTGGAAGTTCAATATGTTTAGTTTTATTCTTGCTATAACTTTGTAGTATTTGATATTTGTTTGCTTGTGTGAATTTTTCAATTCTGTGTAGAATTGTTGTATTATTTTATTAATGGAGTTTTATAATGCCAGGCCTATTACCTAATATTGATCCTGATGGGCTCTTAGAGTATTCAGTAGTTTATACTGATAGGTCCCTTAATCATATGTCTGATTCATTTCAGA
>JAPYSK010000045.1 GCA_029936515.1 Candidatus Thioglobus sp. | reverse complement strand
CTTTTATTCGTTCACTTAATACAATAAGGTTTCTTGACTTAAGTTTATCGAAATGACTAAAAGAGACATCTTTAACTAATTGAATTATATTAGAAAGACTTTCAATACTGTTAGCAATTACTGTGCCATCTGGAGAGCCTAAAAAACGCTCAATGGATTCAATATGATGACTTGTCAATTCACAAGGCGTTCGATCATACACCTCTAGATAGTCTACTTGGTTCATTAACTGTAGAGAATTCTTCAAAGTTTCAGAACCGCCTCTTCCTCTAACTATAAGTATTTTCTTATTTTTTAATCCTTCACAATCTGGCATAGCTAATAGTTCATTACTTGAGGCGTTGTTTTTAGGATAGCAGTCAACTTGTATTCCCTTATCAATTAATTTTTTTGCGGTAATCGATCCTACCGCAAATACCTTGAAAGGCTTGATGAATAGTTCCTTGAAATATTCTTCAGCATACTTAACTGCATTAGTACTAATAAAAATAATGACGTCATATTGCTGTCCGGAGGTCTTCGTATTAATTTTATTTATCTCAAAGGCAGGGAAAAGTTCATAATCTAGTTCCAATCCATTAAGCAATGATTGCAAATTCTCAGATTGAGCCAATGGTCTTGTTATGAGTATCATCGCTTCATTATAAATATATGTTTTTTTGATTTGGGCTTAGATGCCTTTATAATAAGCCCCATAATATTTCTATATAACAACATAAAATCATCATGTTATTGTCAATTATATCTCTTGTATCTGGCTTTATATTGCTAATTTGGAGTGCTGATGTATTTACAAACAATGGCGCAAAAATTGCCAGAATATTTAATATTTCACCACTAGTAATAGGCCTACTTATTTTTGGCTTTGGGACGTCAGCACCTGAAATGCTAGTCTCTGGAATTGCTGCTTATAGTGGTCATCCTGAAATGAGTGTTGGTAATGCATTTGGATCAAACATATTTAATATTGGCCTAGTTCTTGGAATAACAGCGCTCATTCTTCCTATAAAAGTTGAAAAATCTGTACTAAAGAAAGAATGGGTATTCTTAATTTTGTCCACCTTAGTTGCAGGACTTTTGTTGTTGGATAAATACTTAAGCTTTTATGATGGGCTAATCCTTCTTTCCCTCTTAATATTGTTTCTTTTCTATGTTTTCAAGCAATCAAAAAAAGACAGCCTTAATGGGATTGATGATGTTGACAGTAAAATCAATAATAAAGAAAAAGGTAAGACTTGGCTTTTGCTAATTGTTTCTCTTGTAATCTTAATATCGAGTGCAAAACTTGTTGTCTGGGGTGGAACAATCCTAGCATCAATCTTTGGTGTACCTGAATTAATTATCGGACTTACCGTTGTTGCCCTTGGAACTAGCCTACCTGAACTAGCTGTTTCGATTAGTAGCGCCTTAAAAAAGCATCATGAAATGGTCATTGGAAATATTATTGGCTCAAATTTATTTAATACTTTAGGAGTACTTGCAATTCCAGGATTAATTTCACCTTTCAAAATTCCTGCTGAACTATTGAGTCGCGACTATATCTACATTTTAATACTAACCTTTTTAATAGTTATTCTTCCCTTTAAGGATAAAATTAATCGTATCGGTGGTTTTGCATTATTGTTTGTTTTAGGTGGATATCTATATCAATTGTTTTGGTTCTAGTTGTAAAAAATCTTAGTGAGACTCAAGAACTTGGTAGAAAGCTTGCGTATTGTTGCGCCTCTCTTAAAGATTCATGCGTTATATATTTAATTGGTGATCTTGGAGTAGGAAAAACTACTTTAGCTCAAAGTTTTATTCAATATTTTGGATTTGATAGAGTGAAAAGTCCAACCTATTCATTGGTGGAGAGCTATCAAAATGAAGACATTAATATTCATCACTTTGACTGCTACAGGCTTAGTGACCCTGAAGAATTAGAATACATAGGTATACGTGAATACCTGATGCCCAAACATCTGCAACTCATAGAGTGGCCTGAACTGGGAAAAGGTACTATTGCAAAAGCTGACATCTCCATTAGTCTAAGTGGCGATGGAGATGAAAGAAAAATTAATATTGAATCTCTAACCAAAGTAGGAAAATTTGTTACAAAATGCGCTATTACTTAAGTTTAATTATTGCTCTATTGGTAACTTCGGTATACAGTGAAGAGAAGACTACTCTTTATGACTTTAGATACTGGACAGCACCAGATCATACTAGAATTGTAATTGATACTGAAGAAGATACTCTATTTAGTATTTCTAAAAATAATGACTATATCGTCATAAGTGTCGATGATGCTGAAGTGTTATCAGATACATTTTCTAATATTTTTTTTGAAGATGAAAGAATTCAAAAAATTCGTATTAAGCGTGACAGAGAGACCATTAAATTAATTTTTCATATCAATAAAGATTACAGAGTTAAGCATTTCACATTAACGCCAAATACAAAGTATAAACACCATCGATTAGTCGTTGATATTATTGACTTGGAAGCAAAATCTAGTGTCAAAGCTACCAAACCAGTCAAGGATCAAACTCTAAGTAATAGGAAAATTATATTGGTTGATGCAGGTCATGGCGGAGAGGATTCTGGTGCAATTGGTAAAAATAAATCTCAAGAAAAAAATGTTAATTTAGCAATTGCTAAAAAATTAGTCGCTAATATTAATAAAAATCCAGAATTAAAAGCCATCTTAACGCGAAGTGGTGATTACTATATACCTCTAACTAAAAGAATAACTATAGCTCAAAAAGAAAAAGCTACAATGTTTATTTCTATCCATGCTGATTCTGTTGAAAACTCAAGTGCTAAAGGTGCTTCAATTTACACCTTAAGCGAAAAAGGTAATAACAGTAAGCTGGCTAAACAATTAGAACAATCTCAAAACCTAGTTGATCAATTCGGTGGAGTAGAAACAGTTATAGATAATGACCAGTTTTTAAAAAATATATTGACCGATTTTTCAAGAAAAGATAGAGATATACAGTCACAGCAACTTGCTAAGGAGATACTTAAAGAACTTGAAAAAATTGGGCCAGTTCACAAAATAGAGCCACAAAAAGCAAACTTTGTTGTCCTTAAAAGCCCTACCATACCTTCAGTTCTCGTTGAAACTGCATTTATTTCAAATCCAACTCAAGAAAAGCGTTTAACCAATAGCAAACAACAACAAAAAATAGCCAATTCGATTTACCAGGGAATCATTGATTATTATCTTAATCTAGAAAAAGATTTATAAAGCTTTATTATTACTGTTTTCTGAATTATCGCTAAGAATAATTGCATCACTAACTAACTGATGAACACTGACAATCATATATGGGTCAAACTCATAGTTAGGTAAGACTTTACTAAACTGTGATTTGCATATAGCGCAGATTGCTGCCAAAGTGTTGACACCATTTCTCTCTTCACTCTGCTTTAAGGCATGCATTCTTGGTTTTGCGCCCTTTATTCTTAACTCAATGAGGTCATCTGTCAACAAACCGCCGCCACCGCCACAACAAAAAGTTGAAGCTTTAATGGTGCCTTTTGGCATATCTGAAAAGTTATTACATGCCGCCTTGATTACCTCCCTTGGTAAGATAAATTGCCCATTTTTAATGTCCCCCATATTGCTTCCACGGGCTACATTACACGAGTCATGGAAAGTCACAACTCGATGATCATTCTTTGATTTGTCAAACAACAATTTATCTTGTTGAATTAGGTCATAGGTAAATTCAATAATATGTTGTGGTTGTGGATAATTACTATCAAGTTGTTGTTGGAGTTTTTTCGAATACTCATCATTACCACCACTTCCCAAACCAGTAAGAGTATTCCAAAAACTATAAGCGACTCGCCACGCATGGCCGCACTCGCCAACAATGACTCTCTTAACATTTAAGTCAAGGGCTGCCTTACGAATTCGAAGAGCTCCTTGTCGCATTACATCATAGTTCCCTATAAACATGCCGAAATTTGCAGCCTCAGATGCATATGAACTCAAAGTCCAACTTACTCCACTTTGATGAAAAACTTTAGCATAACCAATAAGACCATCAATATGTGGTTCAGCAAAAAAATCTGCAGAAGGGGTAACCATTAAAACCTCAGAGTCCTTAATATCAAGTGGTAACTTTACAGCCACTCCAGTCTCTTCTTTAATTTCCTCCTCAAGGTCCTCTAGAGTATCTCTCAGAGCTGGCTCAGGCATCCCCAAATTATTACCAATTTTGTTTATTTTGCCAAGGATTTGATTAGGGTACTTTTGCCCAACCCCAATAACATTCATTACTTCACGGGCAGCCATTGAAATCTCAGCAGTATCAATCCCATAGGGACAAAATACTGCGCATCGACGGCATTGAGAGCACTGATGAAAGTAGTTATACCAATCATCTAGCATGGCTTCATCGAGCTCTTTAGCGCCAACCAATTTAGGAAAATACTTTCCAGCAAAAGTAAAATGTCTTCTATAAACACTTCTGAATAAATCTTGCCTTGCAACTGGCATATTTTTAGGATCAGCAGTGCCTAAGTAGTAATGGCACTTATCAGTACAGGCACCACATTTAACACAAGCATCTAAAAAAACCTGTACAGAACGATACTTTGATTTCGTTTCTGCCATTTTGTCTATCGCAACCTGTTGCCAGTTTTCAACCTTCTCTCCAGGAAAGCCTAACTCATTCTGAACCTCTACACTAGCTTTAAAAGGCCCATTTCCTGCCATTGAATCTTTCTTAATAGCTGGAATCTCCAGATATGTTGGAAGTTTTTCAATACTATTTTCAGACACAATTATTTATCCTCATCAGAATTCTGCTCGAGATCAATTTTCTTGTGGCTTTCTTTGTTTTTAGCCCATTGAGAAATGTGTCTCTTTTTACGGGCATTATCCACCTGATTGAGTGTAGGTGAAAAAAATATACCAGGAGCATGTAGTAGTTTTGATATTGGAAAAATTGCTATAAGTAAAAATACCAAAAAAATATGCGCTAAAAAAAGCAATTCACTAGGTAACTCAGACCAATTAAAGGTAATAAGCCCTTCTGCGAAGTTTTTAACTAAAAGCATATTAGGGTGATTTTGGGCAAATGTCATCAACATTCCACTACCACCTATTACAATTAGTAACAATAACATCAAGTAATCAGATGGAGCTGAGATATATCTAACTCTGTCTACAAAAAATCTCCTACCAAGTAAGCCTAATAAGCCAAAAATAAGTGGGTATGCTGCATATTTTAAAGGTTCCGTTTTGAGTAATATTGTAGGAATTTCACCAGGCCAAAAATAAACTAAATGACGAAAAAAAAGCAAGACTAAGGCGAAATGAAAACTCCATCCAAATATCCAAGTCCACTTACTAGCCTTAAATAAGCTCTGAAATAGAAAAACTTCTCTAGCAATTCTCATTAATACGCCTGACCTGTTAAGAGGTGCTGGCGCAATAGGAATTTTAAGAGGTGCTGGAGTTTGCCAATATTGAACAATTTTATAGGACACGCCTGTAATGAAAATCAATACAGAAATGTAGAAAAAAAATGTAAAAAAAATGCTTGTTAATGACATATGACTTTATCTCAATCTAAGAAAAGCGTTTATCAAACTCTCTGAACTAAAAATTAAACACAGCCTGTTGGCTTAGGGAGGCCTGCAAATCGACAACCTTGCTTTGCGGGACCATATGGGAAAAGAGAATAAAGATAGCGGGAGTTTCCCTTATCATTGCCTAGTTTCTTGGCTATTGCTTTTGTAAGAACTCGCACTGCAGGTGCAAAATCATACTCTTTAAAGTATTCTTGGAGGAAATTAATGACCTCCCAATGTTCAAGAGAAAGGTCAATACCGTCTTCCTCTGACATAGCAATAGCTATTTCACGACTCCAATCGCTTATCTTTAATAGATAGCCCTCTTCATCAACTTCAGCACCAAGTATTTCAGCCATTTCTAACCAGCCCTTTTAGAATTCATAAGAAAATTATTCACACTATTTGCAACGCCTCGACCTTCATTTATCGCCCAAACAACCAACGATTGACCTCTACGACAATCACCAGCAGAAAAAATACCTTCTTTAGAAGTGGAGTAATCGCCATGCTCAGCCTTGTAGTTTCCTCGCTCATCTGTATCTATTTTAGCGTCTTCACTTAAATAGTGTTCAGGTGAAACGAAGCCCATTGAAAGTAACACTAACTGAGTATCCCAAGTTTTTTCGGTACCTGATATTTCATTTAACTTACCATCTATTAATTCAACATTGATGGTTTTAATTCCACTTACATTACCGTTACTGTCTCGAACAAAAGCCTTCGTAAGTAACTGATAGTGTCTTGGATCTTGTCCAAATACCTTGTTAGATTCTTCATGGCCATAATCCACTCGGAAGATTGTTGGCCACTCTGGCCAAGGATTGCTCTCGGAACGATCGGCAGGTGGCTGGCTCATTAACTCAAAATTGATAATTGACTTTGCACCTTGCCTAATTGCTGTACCAATACAATCAGTACCAGTGTCGCCGCCGCCAATTACAATAACGTCTCTGCCTTGTGCAGAAAGCTCACTCTTGTCAGCATAGCCCTTATCAAGAAGACTCTTAGTATTAGAAGTCAAATAATCCATAGCAGGATAAATGCCTTTAGAATTTCGATTTTTAGCAGGTAAATCTCGCGCCTTCGTTGCGCCAGTTGAAAAAATAATAGCATCAAACTTGGATTGTAATTCTTTTGTTGAAATATCACGTCCAATATCAATATTAGTCATAAATTCAATGCCTTCTTTCCTTAATAGTTCAACTCTGCGATTAACTACATCCTTTCCTAGTTTCATATTAGGAATTCCATACATCAAGAGCCCACCAATTCGATCGTTTCGTTCGTAAACAGTAACCGAATGACCTATTTGATTAAGTTCATCTGCAGCAGCAAGTCCAGCAGGTCCAGAACCAACAACTGCAACCTTCTTGCCAGACCTAGTCGACACACTTCTGACCTTAATCCAGCCTTCTTCAAATCCTTTATCAACAATTGCTAACTCAATATTTTTAATGGTTACTGCAGGATCAATCAAGCCAAGAACACAAGAGCCTTCACAAGGTGCAGGACATACTCGTCCTGTAAATTCAGGAAAATTATTTGTCTTTTCTAGTCTCTCTAAAGCATCACGCCATTCATTGTTATAAACAAGGTCATTCCATTCAGGAATTAGGTTATCAATAGGGCATCCACTCTCAGACTGGCAAAAAGGAACGCCACAATCCATGCAACGAGACCCTTGCTGTTGAAGTTGGTCTAAATTATGTGTGCCTGAAAAAATCTCATCATAATCCTTAATGCGTATTTCTACGTCACGATATGACTCTACTTCCCTATCTAGCTCTAAAAAACCGGTTACTTTACCCATTAATTACTCTTATAAGATAATGACTTTAATTATCTCATATTCTGATTCAAGCGTTTAAAAATTAAAAGAATAATAAGTATTTTATGCCCTTTTGAATCTTGTACAGCACAGAAAACCACTGTATAATTAGCGGATTTTAAAAAACCCTAAAAAGGCATAAAAGTGAATTTAATTAATCAAATTGAAAGCGAACAACTAAGATCAGATATACCTGAATTTTCTCCAGGTGATACTGTTGTTGTTCAAGTTAAGGTTCGTGAAGGAACTCGTGAAAGATTACAGGCCTTTGAAGGGGTAGTTATCGCTATAAAAAATCGTGGCATAAACTCAGCCTTTACAGTCAGGAAAATCTCGCATGGTGAAGGTGTTGAAAGAGTTTTTCAAACACATTCATCTTCGATTGATAGTGTTTCGGTTAAGCGGAGTGGTAAGGTTCGTCAGGCGAAACTATATTATCTTCGTGGTCTAACTGGCAGAGCAGCCCGTATCAAAGAGAAACTTAAAAAGAAATAATTTTCATCAATTTCCAAAATGCCAGTTTTTTACTGGCATTTTTTTTCCCAATCTACAAAAGACTAAAGTAGAATAACTTAGGATGAATGCTAACCTAATAGACCAATTTATTGATTTCTACTGGTTAACTACTGGAGCAAGTAAAAACACCTTAAGTGCCTATCGTTCTGATCTAAAAATATTTTCTCAATGGCTCAATGAAACCTCACTGATTGAAGTCAATAAAAAACTTATTCAAGATTATTTCTTATATAGACACTCGACTCACATAAGCTCATCAACTCAATCTAGAATTCTTACTTGCCTACACTCCTTTTATCAATTCTTATTAGATAATAATCTCATAAATACTGACCCTACTGAACAATTGTCCTATCCAAAATTAGAAACAAAGTTACCAGTATTTTTAAACATTCATGAGGTGGAAAAATTACTTGAAGCTCCAAATAGCTCTTCACTTTTTGGGCAAAGGGATCGAGCAATGCTTGAATTATTATATTCTTGCGGACTAAGGGTATCTGAACTGATTAATTTAAGTTATCACAATATCAATATAAAAGAAGAATTCATTCGTATTCATGGCAAAGGAAACAAAGAAAGAATTCTTCCTATGGGAGAGATAGCTATTGATTATTTGACGGCTTACGAGTCAAATTCGAGACCTATATTACTAAAAAATGGCCAAAGTGATAGTTATTTTTTATCTAATCGCGGCAAAGCAATGTCGAGACAAAATTTCTTTTATATTATTAAAGCTTATGCCACTCAAGCGGGAATAGATAAGCCCCTTTCACCTCACTCGCTTCGACATGCTTTTGCAACTCACCTTGTTCAAAAAGGCGCTGATTTACGTTCAGTTCAATTAATGCTTGGACATAGTGACATTTCTAGCACTCAGTTGTATACACATATTCAAAATGCCCAACTCAAAGCGCAGCATGAAAAACACCATCCAAGAGGGTAATTCTGCTAATTTATATTTAAGAGCAATCCATATTATCAACTTTATAAAGCAATGACTCTGTTAAAGAAGTAAGAGAAACTTTCGATTTACCATTATTATCAAAGTTGCTTTCAGACAAAAATTGATCAAAACATTTTTCTATTTCTGCCCACTCCTTATCGATAATCGCAAACCACGCGGTATCTCGATTTCGACCTTTACTAATAGTCATTTGTCTAAAGACTCCTTCATAAGAAAAACCTAACCTTTGAGCCGCTCTACGAGACTTTAGATTTAGAGCATTACATTTCCATTCATACCTTCTATAGCCATTATCAAATACCCATTTCATCATCAGAAACATTGCTTCAGTTGCTTCTGTAGTTTTTTGAAGAAGTGGAGAGTAATTTATGTGACCAACTTCAATTAAACCTTTAGTTGGATTAATTCTAAGAAAACTTGCAATACCAATCGCTTTTTTCAATTTTTTACTAATGATTGCAAAAAAAATAGGATCATCACCTTCCTCAAAAGACTTTATCCATTTTGCATAGTCGACCTGAGAGTCAAAAGGTCCATAAGGTAGATAAGCCCAATTAATGCCTTCCTTATCTATTGCATTTGATATAAAAAGTTCTTCAGCAAATTCACTTGCAATTAATGGTTTCAAATCAACTAACTTGCCTTCAATCGAAATACCTTTGGGGTGTGGGGGTATCGAAAAACTTTCTACAATTTCACCAAATTTCATTATTTTTTATTCTCAAATAGATTTAATAGAAATTTTAAAATAGAAAACTAGCTTGTTTGCATTTGATAAGTAACAAAGTCTATGGTTCCTGAAATCTTATCATAAACTGCACGCGCTCGACGGTTATCAGTAGCAGTAATCCACCTTACATATGGCCAACCATTTTGAGTGGCAATTGATTTAAGTTCTTTAAATAAAACCTGTACAGCGCCTGACCCTCTGTGCTTTGGATGAATATATAAATCATCTAAAAAGCCAACAAGCGACCCTCTTAAAGGAGACGGCATTTCACGAAAATGCATAAAACCAATCAACTCCCCTTCGAAAGACTTTACTCCAATAGCATAAAATTTTATTTCTTTATCAAAAATCCAAGACCACACTGAATCAAGAATCTTATCATTCATGGGCATTTCATAGAAGTCAGCATAGCCATGATAGAGCTGACTCCATTCTGCTTTATCAGATATATTTAATTCTTCTACCTTCACAATTAAACTTTAATAAAAAAAATTAGGTAACTTGATTTAGCGCATTTTCAAGCTTTTTGACTGCAGCATCAACATCTTTTAGTTTGTCCAAGCCAAACAACCCAAGACGGAATGTTTGGTAATCATCCCCTTCATCACACTGAAGTGGAACACCAGCTGCAATTTGCATGCCGATAGCTTTAAACTTTGAGCCGTTTTGTATTTCCTTATCAGTGGTGTAGCTAACAACAACTCCTGGAGCATGAAATCCTTTTGCAGCAACACTATTAATATTATATCTTTGCAGAAGTGCTCTGACTTTATCACCAAGTTCCTGTTGTTTTTTTCGCGCATTATCAAAACCAAACTCAGCCGTCTCATTAACTGTATCACGAAAGTGCTTAATTGCATCTGTTGGCATTGTAGCATGATAAGCATGACCACCATTTTCATAAGCCTGCATAATCTGGAGCCATTTAAGCAAGTCACAAGAAAAACTAGTACTTTTAGTTTCATTTATCTTATCAGCTGCATCTGATGAAAGCATAACCATCCCAAATGCAGGGGAAGCACTCCACCCTTTTTGAGGTGCACTAATCAAAACATCTACTCCACAGTCTTGCATATCTACCCATATAGCTCCTGAAGCAATACAGTCCAATACAAACATACCTCCAACAGAATGAACGGCTGCAGCAACTGATTTGATATAGTTATCAGGAAGAATAATGCCTGACGAGGTCTCGACATGAGGAGCAAAAACCATAGCTGGTTTTTTCTTCTTAATAAGCTCTACAACTTCATTAATATCTGGTGGGGCAAATGGTGATTGAGAGTCTTCACTAATTCGACGCGCTTTTAAAACCATTTCTTGGGAAGGAATATTACCCATTTCAAAAATCTGTGACCATCGAAAACTAAACCAACCATTTCTTAAAACTAAACAACTTTGATCAGTCGCAAATTGACGAGCAACAGCCTCCATTGCATAAGTCCCTCCTCCAGGAACTAAAACAACTGCTTCTGCGTTATAGACCTCTTTTAGAGATGAAGAAACATCATTCATTACATTCTGAAATGAATCAGACATATGATTAAGGGACCTATCAGTATAAACTACTGAATA
>JAPYSK010000044.1 GCA_029936515.1 Candidatus Thioglobus sp. | reverse complement strand
TTTTTTGAAATGGGTATAAATTAACGACAACTAAATCAATCGCATTGATGTTATTTTCTGACATCACTTTCTCATCTATCCCTCTTCGAGCAAGAATACCACCATGTATTTTAGGGTTAAGTGTTTTTACCCGACCCGCCATCATCTCAGGAAAGCCCGTATAGTCTGACACCTCTATTACAGGTATATTTTTATCTTGAAGTAGTTTTGCGGTTCCACCAGTCGAAAGAATTTCAATATTATGCGAAACGAGACTTTGTGCAAATTCAGCAATTCCAGATTTATCAGAAACACTAATTAAAGCGCGTTTTATAGACATTTTGTAAGCTTTAAAATGTGGGATTTATTAGATATTAATTATAAACTCTTATAAGTTATAAAGACTTGCTTTTTTCTTTAAGGTAGCACGATTAATGCCAAGAATCCTTGAAGCTTCACTGTGATTTTGATTGACTTTGTCTAAAACAAACTTGATGGTTACAGATTCAGATTGATGTGAAACCATTTTGAGTACGCCATTTGCCGATTCACCATTCAAATCTGAGAAATACTTCTCAAGATTATCTTTGATGCAGTCATGTAAATCTCTTTGGTTCATATAGAGTACAAAAAATCATGAAATTTCAAATATTGTTCAGAGTGATCAGACACTCTATTAATGTTTGGCCAAAAGGCGCTGCCTTTTTCTTGGTCAAGGTGTATAGAATACCAAAAAATATGCTTTCTGGATAACTGAGTTCCCATTTTATGTCCATAAAAATCATGAATTTGGAGAATATGCTTTAATATTAGGGAGATTTTTTTATCAAGTAAGGGTGCCTTAGAAATTTTGCCGGTTGTTAGGTAATTGTTAATTTGACCAACAAGCCAAGGGTTTCCTTGGGTAGCACGACCCAGCATAACTGCATCTGCACCTGTATAGTCCAAAACTTTTTTGGCCTTTTCTGCAGAAGTGATATCACCATTGGCTACTACTGGAATTGAAACAATGCCTTTTATTTTTTTAACTGTATCATATTCTGCATCACCAGTATATTTTTGAGCTCTAGTTCTGCCATGAATTGCTAGCATTTTGATACCATTATCTTCGGCTATTTTGGCAATAGTAGGAGCATTTTTATTTTCTTCATTCCACCCTGTACGCATCTTAAGAGTGACCGGGATATTAACGGCATTAACGACAGATTTAATAATATCTTCAACTAACTTTTCATTTTGCATTAATGCTGAGCCTGCAGCCTTGTTACATACTTTTTTTGCTGGACAGCCCATATTGATGTCAATGATATCTGCTCCAAATTCTAGCGCTTGTTTTGCTGATTCTGCTAGTTCTTCGGGTTCTGAGCCGGCAATTTGAATACTAATTGGCGACTTTTCAGACCTAAAATCTAAGCGATGTTTAGATTTATTTGTATTAAGCAGGTGTTTTTGCATTACAACCATTTCAGATGTTGTTAGAGCGGCACCTTGTTCCCTACATATCATTCTAAAGGGTTTATCACTAGTTCCTGCCATGGGGGCAAGTAATACTTTTGAGGGGAGTAGGTATTTTCCAATATTCATTGAACTTTATAGCTTCTTATCTTGCTTTTCAGCTTTCTTTTGGAGTCTTTTTTGTTTAAGCTTGGACAAATGATCCACAAACAAAATGCCATTTAAATGGTCCATCTCATGCTGAATACAAACTGCAAGCATTTCATTTGCTTCAATATCAAATGTATTTCCATGTTCGTTGAGTGCAAGCACTTTAATTTTATTTGCTCTTTTAATGTTTTCATAGTAATTTGGTACAGATAAACAACCCTCTTCCCATTCAATCTCGCCAGACTTCTCAATAATTTCTGGATTAATTAAGCAGAATGGCTGGTTACAATCTTCCGAGATATCAATTACTATGATGCGTTGGTGGAAGTTAACTTGAGTAGCAGCAAGACCAATTCCAGGGGCATCATACATAGTTTCAAACATATATTTTACTTGTTTTTTGATATCAGAATTAACAGTAACTACTGGCTTAGCAATAGTCCTTAATCGTTTATCGGGATATTTTAAAATGTCTAAAATCATGATTTAATAATCACAGTATTAAGAGTTTCATCAAGCTGATTAGGATAATCTTGGTTAAAGTGCAGCCCTCTACTTTCTTTTCTAGAAAGAGCAGATTCTACAATAATTTTGGATGTTTGAACTAAGTTTCTTAGTTCTATCATGTCGTAAGTCACTGTATAAAGACTGTAATATTCATTTACCTCTTTGCTAATTTGTTCAATTTTAAAATGGGCTGACTTAAGTCGACTATCACTTCTAACAATGCCAACAAAATTCCACATAATTCTCCTCACTTCATGCCACAATTGAGTGATAACAACTTTTTCTCTTGATGGCTCTACCCTAGAAGCATCCCAAGTATATGTATGTGGAAGGGAGTCATCAAGAGTACTTTTGTTAATATGTTTAGCACAACTTGTTGCAAAGACAATGCATTCAAGTAAGGAATTGCTAGCCATTCTGTTTGCACCATGAACGCCCGTGTGAGCAACCTCACCAACTGCATAAAGATTTTTAATATTGCTTTGAGCATCAATATCTGTATTAACACCTCCACAGGTATAGTGTGCAGCAGGCACAACTGGTATAGCTTCACTGCAAATATCAATGCCTAACTCTTTACAGCGTTCAGTGATAGTTGGAAAGCGATTTGAAATCCAATCCGAATCTTTAAATGAGATATCAAGGTAAACACATTCAAAGCCATGTACCTTCATTTCATGATCAATAGCTCTTGCGACAATATCTCGAGGTGCGAGCTCAAGTCTTTCATCATAGTTATGCATAAATTCTTTGCCATTAGGGAGAAGGAGTTTCGCGCCTTCTCCTCTAAGTGTTTCGGAGATTAAGAATGACTTTGCATGAGGGTGAAAAAGGCAAGTGGGATGAAATTGTGTAAACTCCATATTAACAATTTCACATCCCGCTCTATAAGCCATAGCAATTCCGTCTCCTGTAGAGGTATCTGGGTTCGAAGTGTATAGGTATGATTTGGATGCTCCTCCAGTAGCTAAGATGGTTTTATTTGAAATAAATGGAGTCACTTGTTTTGTTTTTTTATCAAAAACAAAAGCCCCGTTACATTCCCCTTCATTTATCAGTAAATCTACAGCTAGATGTTGTTCAAAGAGTGTAATGTTTGTTCTTTTTTTAACTTGAGCTAATAGATTAACTTGAATAGATTGGCCAATTTTATCATCAACATGAGCAACTCTTTTGGCACTATGCCCACCCTCTGTAGTCAGGTCATAATTTTTCCCTTTAAGTGAAAAATTAACCCCAGCATTTTCAAGATCTGAAATTGCTATTGGAGCTTGCTCTACCATAAATCTTATTCTATCTTCGTTACCCAAGTTAAAGCCTGTATTTATAGTGTCAGAAATATGAGAATTAAAATCATCTTTAGGGTCTAATACGGCGGATATACCACCTTGTGCATAATAAGAGGATCCTTCTAAGATTTTATCCTTAGCAATTACTGCAATAGACACCTTATCTGTGAGTTGAATTGCGCTCATTAAGCCTGCTGCTCCAGAGCCTATTATAAGTACATCAAATTGGTTTTTATTTGGCATTATTTTTTTGTTACAAAATGACACATAATTAATAATTATTACAATTTTTTTTGTATATAATTTCCCGCAAGTTAAAAACTACTAGATTTAACTTATTTCTCCTTAATAGTAGACTAACCCCACACTCTTATTCGAGGTGGGGTTTTTTATTTTATAAGCCTTTTGTTATTCATTTTTGGTTTAAAAATTATTAGCAATTTAGGAAGCAATGTGAGATTTACTACTACAGCACTTAGCATTGCAATTGCCATAAAGATACCAAAATAGATACTTGGTATAAAATTAGAAAGAGTCAAAACTAAGAAGCCAATTGAAACTGTTATTGCTGTATAGAAGACTGCTAAACCAATAGAACTATGAGCTCGATACATCGACGCTAGGTAATCACTATCCTTAAGGAATTCTACTTGAAACCGGGTGATGTAATGGATAGCATTATCAATTCCTATTCCAATAGCAATAGCAGCAATGGTAATTGTCATCAAGTCAAGTGGAATATTGGCTAAACCCATCATGCCCAAAATTATGAGTGAGGGCAGTGTATTGGGTAAGACTGCTATAAGTGCAATTGAGGGTGACCTAAAGATAAATAGAAACATTATAAAAATAATTACAAAGACGCTAGCAATAGTTTTAATTTGAGAGTTGAATAAGCTTTGAAGTAAATTGTTATAAAGGGTAAAGGTTCCTGTAAAGTGGAAGTTATCTTGATTGAAGTTAAATTTGTCAACTAGCTGTTTATTAATTTTTTCAATTAGTTCTTTTCTATTGAGTCCTTTGGTTGTTTCTTTTATTCTAGCTACGACTCTTATTTGATTGGTTTCATCTGAGATGTGCGGTGTTAATACTTGAGATTTTGCAAATTCAGGCATATTATTTTTCCCTAAAACTAGTAAAAATCCATTAGGAGCTTTGCCTTCATTAGATGCTTTTAGAATTTGAATAAATGTATCAATCGATAAAACTTTACCAACACTATCAATGCTATCGAGATACTGGTGAACTTCATGAATTTCTTCTCTTAGCCCCGGATCTGCCCAGTAAGCATGTGCTAGATCATCAAAGACAATTTCTAGTGGAATCGTACCTCCAAGCTCTTGATCAATTAAATTAAGTCCTTGATAAATTTCCGTAGATTTTTTAAAGTAGTTTATAAAGCTATTCTCTACAGTAAGCTTGCTTAATCCTATAAAGGCAATAACAACAGTCAAGGCAAGGGTAATTAGTATTCCCTTGCTAAATTTTTCAGTTATTACTGCTAGTTTTTGTACTGCTATGAATTGATCAGCTTGGTTTGCAATTTTTGGCTTTGGCAATAGTGCCATTACGACAGCAAAAGCAATAAAAGATAGAATAAGTGCAATTGTTACGCCTATACTCATCATTAAACCAAAATCAATAACAGGGCGAATATTACTTAATGTGAGTGAAATAAACGCGGCAATGGTAGTTAGTGTTGTATAGATACAAGGCTTAATCATTTGTTCCAAAGTTTGTTTGGTTAATTCGCCATTATCTGTATCTGGATTATTTTTAGCTATTTCCCTATATCGAACTACTAAATGAATAGTTACTGAGAGGGTCATTACAAGCAGCAAGGAAAAAAAGTTGGAAGAAATAACTGTAACCTTCCAGCCAATAATGCTTATTAGTCCTGTCATGAATAGCGCACCTATAATACTTATCATAATAGGTATTAATACCCATCTAATCCTATTAAAAATGATTGCAAGTATTACCGACATTACTAAAATAACGGCTAGACTAAATATGATTAGATCATTAGTAATATAGGCAATGACATCATTCCTTATCATTGGGATTCCGCCTAAGAAAAGATCTGCCTCATTACTATACTGACTCATTATTGAGCGCACTTCAGAAACCATTACTTTTAAAATTTCATCATCAATGATGATAGATGAGTCGGAGCTACTAAGTGGAATTAGGAGTGCTGTTGTCTTTAGATCTGCACTAACTAGATTCTCAGCATAAAGAGGACTAGTCTTAAATTCTTGCGCCACAAAAGATAAGTCAGCTTTACCATTATCTATTGTAAATACATCACTTGCTAACTCCATAAGAGAGAGAGGAGGCGATTGGAATAAGGAAACATCAAGTATCGAAATAACAGAGTTAACACCGTTAATCTCAAGTAGCCTATCTCTAAAAGATCTAAGATGAACTAATTGATCAGGTTTTATAACACTCTCTTTTGAAGTGTAGCTAATTATGAGAGACTCATCAGAGCCAAAGGTTTTTTGTGTTTCGAAATAAAGCTTTAGGTTATTATCTCCTTCTAGAGATAATGAGTCTGAAGAAGCGTCAAGAGAGAAATTTTGAATCTGGGAAAGAGAGGCACCTATAACAATCAATAATACTAATAGTGACCATACTGGTTTTTTAATCAATAGGTTGAAAAAGGAATTCAGCATTTTGATAAGTTGAGCCTAAAAGGTAAATTTTACCTTTGGTTCAGAGCCTTTCATGTAATCTAAGTGAGTTTCAAAAAGTGATTTAGACTGCCACTCGCTTTCATTAATCCTTTTCACAAGGGTAGCATGCATGTAATTTTTAGTACCAACCACGATGAATAATTTACCACCTATCTTAAGGAGTCTTTTAAAGTCTTCGTGTATTTTTGGAAGGGCACAGCCAACAACAACTATATCGAACCTTTCATTGTCAAAGTTGTAGGTTAGCGCATCACCAGTTACAATACTCAGATTGGTAAACTTAAGAGCATTAATTTTATCTTGAGCTAACTCGCTTAGCTCCTTGCTAACTTCAATGCTTTTAACTGACTTGCAGAGCCTTGCTAGAACTGAAGTAAAATAACCGCTTCCAGTCCCAATTTCTAGGGCACTTTCATGACCCATAATGTCGAGACTATCCAAAATCCTACCCTCAATTTTCGGAGAAAGCATTTTTTGGTCACTATCAAGAGGTATTTCAATATCTGCAAATACCAGGTTTTGGTAACCTTCTGGGACAAAATTCTCTCTGGGTACATCAATTAATGCTTGATTTGCACGTACATTAAGTCCGCCCCAAGGCCTTATCTGTTGCTCAATAACATTTTTTCTTGCCTGTTTAATATTCATAGTTTCCCTATTTCTTCTTTTTGGGTGGCATCAAATCCGTAATAGTGCCTTCTACCATTTCAGCTGCAAATGCTGTTGTTTCAGAGAGTGTTGGATGCGCGTGAATTGTCAAAGCAATATCACTCATATCACAACCCATTTCAATTGCAAGGCTAGCCTCAGATATTAAATCACCCGCATTTGTACCACAAATACCCATACCAAGAATCTTACCTGATTCTGCATCAAATAGACCTTTTGAAACTCCTTCGCTACGACCAATACTTAAACTCCTTCCAGAAGCCGCCCATGGAAACACTCCTTTATCAAACTTTATGCCTTCCTCAGTTAGCTCTTTTTCAGTTTTTCCAGTCCATGCTACTTCAGGATCTGTGTATGCTACAGAAGGAATTGTAAGGGCGTCAAAGCCCGATTTTTGACCACAAATTACCTCTGCTGCTACTTTCGCTTCATGAGTCGCTTTATGCGCAAGCATTGGCTGACCAACAATGTCACCAATAGCAAATATGTTATCGACATTAGTTTGCATTTGGTTGTTTGCTGAAATAAAGCCATTTTGATCAACATTAACACCAGCATTTTCGGCACCAATCATTTGTCCATTTGGTGACCGCCCGACAGCTACAAGAACTTTATCAAAGGTGTCAGTTTTAGGGGCATCTTTGCCCTCAAAATTAACTTTAATTCCTTTTTTTGATGCTGTCATTTTTGTAACTTTAGTATTTAGGAAAATATTGGCATAATTTTTTTTGATTCGCTTTAACAGCGGTCTAACAATATCCTTATCAGCAGCAGGAATAATTTGACCTTCAAGCTCGACAATAGTTATTTCGCTTCCCAGGGCGTCATAAATTGTAGCCATTTCAAGGCCAATAATCCCTCCTCCAACAACCAGTAATCTTTTGGGTATATCATCCATCATAAGTGCATCTGTAGAGTCCATGACTCGTTCATCACTAAATGGGAACATTGGTAGCTTGGTCACCCTTGAGCCTGCAGCAATAATGCAGTGCTCAAATTCAATTACTTCATCAGTTCCCTCAAGGCTGACTTTATTTTTTGTAAGGAATTTTGCATACCCCATTACTACTTTAACTTTTCTGGCTTTGGCAAGAGCTTGTATTCCACCCGTAAGTTTATTAACAATGTTTTCTTTATTTTTTCTTACGCCATCAATATCGATTTTAGGTTCGCCAAAGTTTATTCCTAGTTGACTAGCGTGCTTTGCTTCATTGATTATTTGAGCAGTATGAAGTAGAGATTTTGAAGGGATGCAGCCAACGTTAAGGCATACACCACCCAAGGTTTCATAGTTCTCAACCAACACAACTTCTTTTCCTAGGTCTGCAGCACGGAATGCTGCAGTGTATCCGCCAGGTCCTGATCCAATAACTAAAACTTGTGTTTTAATCATAATAACATCTCCATAATATTTCTAAGAATTTGGTTTAGCTCGGCCATGAATCTTGCGCCTTCTGCACCATCAATAACTCTATGATCATATGAAAGTGCCAGAGGAAGAGTTGCAGTTGGCTCAAAAGAATCGCCATTCCATATTGGTTTAATTTGACTTCTTGAGACGCCTAAAATGGCAACCTCAGGAGAGTTAATAATTGGTGTAAATTGAGTTCCACCAATTCCACCTAGACTTGAAATTGTAAAGCTAGCACCTTTCATTTCATTAGCCTCTAAAAGACCTTCTCTAGCTCTAGAGGATATCTCAGTGAGCTCATCAGAAAGCTCAATTAATGATTTTCTACCTACATCTCTTACAACTGGAACAACTAAGCCATTAGGTGTATCTACAGCAATTCCAAGATTAAAATATTTTTTGATTAAAAGGTTTTCTCCATTCTCATCAAGAGAAGCGTTAAAGTTTGGATGACGTTTTAGAGTCTGAACAACAGCTTTCATGATAAAGACTAACGGACTTAACTTAATGTTTCTTTCTTTTTGATGTAGACGGAATTTTTCCATTTGTTCAATATTGACCTCATCAAATTGAGTCACATGAGGGATAGTTGACCAACATTTTGTAAGATGTTTCCCTGATATTTTCTTGATTCTCGAGAGTGGTACTATCTCAACTTCATCATCAGTACCACCATGACTAACGATTTGCTTTACGTAGGACTTTAAGTCTTCATCAAGAATCCTACCTTTTTGCCCAGTACCTGTAATTTTTGCTAAGCTAACGCCTAGCTCTCTTGCCAATTTTCTTATTGAAGGAGAGGCATGAGAATCTATTTCAGTTTTTACAGAGAGTTCTTCTTGAGGCTCATCATTGTTTTCAATTGAATCTTGAGGTGGCGCTGAATTGTCAGTGTTAACATCAATATCTTCTTGCTTAATAGTTTCTTCTACGTTCTCTAATTTACCTTCTACTTGATCTAGCTCACCCTTTATTTCCTCTGACTCACTTTCAAGAGTGAGAATAAGCTCACCTTTCGCTATTTTGTCACCGACTTTGATTGATAGTGAGGTTACCTTTCCTGCAAAAGGAGCAGGAATTTCCATTGACGCTTTGTCAGTTTCAAGGGTAATAATACTATCGTTTTCATTGACAATATCACCAACCTTAACTAACACTTCGATAACATCAGTAGAGTCAAAATCACCTATATCTGGTAACTCAACATTTTTATTGGTAGGCATATGGTTTAATAATTTAGTAAAATATTTGAACTTAGTAATTATCCCAAAAATCGCCTAATAAGGGCGATAAATGTTAAAATAATTTCGTATAGCAAAACTAAAAATTAATTATATAGTAACTCTAATTTTTACAATATCCCAATACGATCAAGTTTATGTCATTAGCACTTTCTACAGAAAATTTAACCAAAACCTATTCTAATAAACTTAAAGCACTTAAGGGAGTAAATCTTAAGGTAGAGCAGGGAGATTTTTTCGCACTTTTAGGTTCAAATGGTGCAGGAAAAACAACAGCAATAGGTATTATATCTGGGCTCTTGAAGAGCACATCTGGAGCGGTTCAAATTAATGGATTAGACCAGAAAGCCCATGCAAATGAAGTCAAAAGAATGATTGGTTTAATGCCTCAAGAATTTAACTTTAATCCCCATGAACCGAATATTGAAATTCTACTGAACCAAGCTGGTTATTTTGGTATTTCACGTTCTGAAGCTAGAACTCAAGCTGAAGTATTATTAAAAAAGATGGAACTATGGGATAGACGTTTCGATGTTGCCCAATCTCTTTCTGGAGGAATGAAAAGGCGACTTATGCTTGCAAGAGCACTAATGCACAAACCTAGCATATTGATTTTAGATGAACCTACAGCTGGCGTTGATGTTGAAATACGTCAATCAATGTGGCGTTATTTAACCCAGCTGAATAATGAAGGAGTGACCATTATTTTAACTACTCACTATTTAGAAGAGGCAGAAGCTTTATGTCGTAATATCGCTATACTAAATAATGGTAATTTAGTTGAGCAATCAAATATGAAAAAACTACTTCTCAGAGCAAAACGACAAGTTTTAATTCTTGATACTATTGAAACGTTACCTAAGAATGTAACTATTGATAATTGTGATTGTGAAATATTGGATGAAAATACGTTACAAGTTTCTCAAGGTGAGTCGACTTCAATTTCTGATGTAATTTCAGGCTTGTCTTCTCAAAATATTAATGTTTCTCATTTACGTAGCTCACAAAATCGCTTAGAAGCACTATTTATATCACTCACTAATTAGAGATTTCATATGTGGACCGCCTATAAAACAATTGTCACAAAAGAGATTCTTAGATTTGCTCGAATTTGGGTTCAAACTATAGTTCCCCCAGTCATTACAACTTCACTTTATTTGCTAATATTTGGTGGATTAATGGGTGGGAGGATAGGTCAAATGCAGGGTATTGATTATCTCCATTTTATAGTTCCTGGGATAATCCTCATGACTGTAATTATGCAGTCTTATGCCAATACAGTCTCGTCATTCTTTATGACTAAATATAACAATAGTTTTGAAGAGTTATTAGTTTCCACAACACCTAATTGGGTAATTTTAATAGGATTTGTGAGTGGTGGTATTGCAAGAGGCTTTTTTGTGGGTCTAGCAGTTACCTTCACTATATCATTTTTTGTTGAAATCCAAACATATAATCTTTTGATTATTGCAGTAACTTTCCTTTTGACGTCGGTAATGTTTTCTTTAGCTGGCTTTATTAACGCTGTTTTTGCAAGAACGTTTGATGATATCTCAATCGTTCCTAACTTTGTATTATTGCCGCTAACCTATCTTGGAGGGATGTTTTATAGTATTGATATATTGCCTAGTTTTTGGAGGAGTTTATCAGCCTTTAATCCTATTTACTACATGATGGATGCATTTAGGCTAGGCTTTTTAGGTATAGGTTCTGTCGAACTTTGGAAGGCATTTCTTGTTCCTGTAATTATGATTGTGATATTGGCTTTAATAGCTAATGCTCTGTTAGGTAGAGGTGTGAGTATTAAGACTGA
>JAPYSK010000043.1 GCA_029936515.1 Candidatus Thioglobus sp. | reverse complement strand
CTGCACAATTTCTTGCACGAGTGCCCACACAAGTTGCTTGATAAATTGTTAAAGAGCTACCACCCAAAAAATGATCTTTTATGGCGGTGAAAGCGGGAAATTATACATGCTCAAACTGTTGCGTCAAGTGATATTATGAATATTTATCAAATAAACTTTAAAGCACTTAGAATCTTAGGATAGCTCACCTAGGAATAGTGATTAGAATCAACAATATAGAGCCTGATATTAAACTAAAAACTTCCCTTATTTTTTCTTTCGAAAAAGGAATTATTATACTCTATTTGCCAATACAAAATGAGGAGAAGATTTCACCCAGCAAATCGTCAGAGGAAAATTCACCAGTAATCGTGCCGAGCGACATACCTGCTTGTCGCAAATCTTCAGCAACTAGCTCACTTGCACCGCCCTCAAGTTGTTCAATAGCACTGTTGATATAATTAAGTGTTAGATCAATTGCTAGGATATGTCTTTTTCGAGCAAGAAAAACACCCTCACCATCTGGCTTATAGCCAGCAGCTTCCGACAATGCTTGTCTTAACAAATCTATTCCATCACCATTTTTAGCTGAAAGGCTAACTTCTGTCTGATTCTCAACTTCATTAATTTTAGCCTTAGCTTTTAAGAGATCAATCTTGTTCCTTATATATATAATAGGCTTATTCTTGACAGCCTCTGGCAATATAGATAGGTCAGCTAATTTATCCTTTGCATCGTAAACCAATAATACGACGTCTGCATTATTGATTTCAGTATGCGCTCGCCTGATACCTTCTTGTTCAATGATGTTATTACTATTATGAAGTCCAGCCGTATCAATAATATGAAGTGGCATTCCATCAATATGGATGGTTTCCTTTAATACATCTCTTGTAGTTCCAGCAATATCAGTGACAATAGCACTGGGCTGTTTAGTTAGTGCGTTAAGCAAGCTGGACTTTCCTGCATTTGGTTTGCCTGCAATAGTGACATAGAGGCCATCTCTCAAAATTGCACCTTGATTTGCGGTCTCAAGTATCTCTAAAAGGAGATTTTTTAAGGTTTGCAGTTTGACTGAGACTTCATGAGATTCTAAAAAATCAATCTCCTCATCAGAAAAGTCGATAGTAGCCTCTACAAAAACCCTCAAACTAGTCAAGTCTGCTAGCAAGTGGTTAATTTTTTCTGAAAACTCTCCTGTCAATGACCTTACAGCACTGAGAGCCGACTGCTCAGAACTTGACTGGATAAGATCTTGAACAGCTTCAGCCTGAACTAAATCCATCTTACCATTTAAGAAGGCTCTTTTAGTGAACTCTCCAGGTTCTGCAAGTCGAGCACCAAAAAAAGTAGCAGTCTCTAAAAGCCTCCTCAAGACACTCATTCCTCCGTGCCCTTGGAACTCTATTACATCTTCACCAGTATAAGAATTGGGTCCAGGAAAATAAATTGATACACCTTTATCAATCTTATTACTGTCTTTGTCGTAAAAAGAACCATAATAGGCGTGCCTAGGTTTTAATTCGATTTGGAGTAATTTATTAGCAATAGTCTTAGATAATGGTCCTGACACTCGAACTACCCCGATACCACTTTGCCCAACAGCAGTAGCTAGTGCACATATCGTTTCAACCTTATGCATCGTTAGCAAAATAATCTTCTAAAAATTCATCAAAATTCATTACTTCATTAGACTCCATCTCTAGCTGCTCTTTACGAGATGATATGACTACCTCATCTAATTTAGCGAAATGATTTTTATCAACAATCTTATCTTTGTATAGCTCTTTATTTTTGTGACTAAATTGATCTATGTATTCAAAAAAACCCTTCTCTTGATGTTGCATTTCATTAAGCATTATTGCTGATGGAGTTAAGTCAGGATTTTTGATACGAATTGAAATATTTTCTACTGATTGCTGATGCTCACTACTTAATAGCTTCGAGCACTGCTTTATTCCTGCAAATATCTCCTCACCCCAATCCAATAGTGGTAATTCCTTACCAAGATGATTAAGCATCAAGCCAGGCTTTCTACCTTTATGCGCAACTAAAACAGAGTTAGTATCAATTTCAAATAGTTCTGATGATGAAATCGCTGGGGAATCCTCTAAAAGACAAAACAATAAGAATGCTTCTAAAAATTGAATCTGTTTTTTATCAATTCCTACCTCCAATAAAGGATTGATATCTAATGATCTAATCTCAATATAACCTATACCATTCTTATCGAGCGCCCTCAAAGGCCTATCATTGGCATATAAAATAGGTTTTGGACGAACTGATGAGTAGTATTCATTTGCAATCTGAAGAATATTAGTGTTAAGTTGTTGATATTCTCCATTCTTTTTTAAGCCAATTTTTTCAAAATCGCTACAGCTAGTTTTCATTGCAGCTCGAAGACTATGTATATAGTGGTATAAACTATTGTAATTCGCCTTAACCCCTTTTTCATCCTCCTGGGAGTTCTGATAACCAATGTCGCCCATTCTTAATGAAGTCGCATAGGGTAAATACAAGGTATTGTCATCAAACTCTTCTAAATTATGCTCGTGGTAGTCATGCATAAATGATTTACATACTGTAGCTGAAGCACCAAATAAGTATGGGATTAACCAACCATACCTTAAAACATTTCGAGTCAATCCCATATAGTTCAAATCAATAAAACTTTTAGAATCGCTATCATCAGGTGACATTAATTCACGATAAGACTGCCAAAACTCTGCTGAGAATGAGTAATTAAAATGGATTCCAGCAATAGACTGCATTACGCTACCATATCGATTAGCAAGACCGCGTCGATAAACTGTTTTCATCATCCCTAAATTTGAATTACCATAATTCGCAATAGGTATATTGGTCTGTCCCCTTATAACACAAGGCATGCTTGCTGGCCAGAAGCGCTCACTTAAAGGCAGGTGATGATGGACATAATGATGAATTTTGGTAAGCTCATCCATAACTTTATCAGCACCCATGAGTGGTTGTGTCACTAACTCAATCAGGGCTTCACTAAAATCTGTAGTGATTGTAGTGTTTTTTAGTGCAGAACCAAAACTCTCTGGATGAACTGTTTGAGATATGCTGCCGTCTTTTGAAACACGCAATCCCTCCTTTTCAATACCGATAAGGCTACTGGTAAGGCTTTCCTTAAAAGGCATTAGTGACTGAATCTTATTGCGAAGGTTCACTTAGCATACTCAAATAGTAAAATGGTTATTTTACCTTGGACTTCTATTAATGGTGATAATAGAAAAATATCTGTTAAATATCAAAAAAATAATAAAAAGTTGTGCAAACTAAAAATAAAATTATTGAAGTAGTAGTCGGAATTATTAGAAATGAAAACAAAGAAATACTCATTGCTAAACGTCAAAAAGATCAATTTATGCCAAACTATTGGGAACTTCCAGGCGGCAAAATCCAAGTTGGCGAAGATAGTTTTAGTGCCCTCTCAAGAGAGTTGTACGAGGAGATAGGTATTACTGTGAAAGATTGCAGCTTAATCTACAAAATCTGTCACCACTATCCAGACAAGACGATTAATTTATCAATATACAATATTGAAGATTCCTTAGGAGCACCTCTAGGAAAAGAAGGTCAAGAAATTGCTTGGAGTACTATCGAGCAATTTAATAACTATAAATTACTGCCCACTATGTGGAAAATTATTCATAAAATTTCTCTACCAAAGAGTTATTGGATTACACCAAATGAGCATCAGACTGAATCTACTATAGATGAATGTAGAAAACATTTAATTAGTGGCACTAAACTTATACAGCTAAGAAGTAAAACTTTACTCGATAGTGCTTATATAGAAAATATATACAAACTTTGTAAAGAGTATAAAGCAAGACTTATCCTTAACACACCAAGTAAAACTTATACAGAGATTTGTGATGGATGGCATTTAACTAGCTCTGAGCTCTTATCTTTAAAAGAGAGGCCTTGTGATGATAGTAAACTTTTGGGAGCATCAACACATAACAAACTAGAAACAACACATGCTGAAAAAATTTCTGCTGATTACATTAGCCTGTCCCCAGTTGAAGCAACTCTAAGTCACCCAGATGCAAAAACCTTAGGCTGGGATAGATCATCTAATATTATTGACCAATGCAACTTGCCATTATTTTTATTAGGCGGAATGAACAAAGAACTGATTGGCAAAGCTTTAAGTATAGGAGCTCAAGGAATTGCTGGAATTAGAGAAATTTAAGAACGGACTCCAGTTAACTCTATAACTTTATTTTGAATATCTTCTTTGGTCATTTGAACCAAACCATCTGAGCCACCTTTGCATAAAAGCTGATCATCTACAAAAATTTGAGGGACAGAACGGAATCCAGATTTGACAAAAAAATCTCTAGCATCACTATCTTCCTGGATATTAAGAGCCTGGTAATCTATACCAAGATTATCCAGATAGTTTTTTGCTCTAGTGCAGTAGAAACAAGAATGAGACGTGTATACCTTAATCATAATCCTCTATATTTTAATGGCTAATTCAAGGAAAAAATAATATACCAGAAAATTAAATAGATTGCATTTTTAATAGTCTCTCAAATAACATGGTTTTAGTCTCTAAGGTAAACCCATGACGAAACTGTAGAGAGCTTTTGATCAAAAAGATAACCCTCATCAGAAAAATCTTTCAACAACTCTTTACTGGTCAAACGATTACGAATAATGTAATTAACCATTAACCCTCTAGCACGCTTTGCATAAATTCCTATAACTTTATAAGTTCCACCCTTCTTTTCTTTAAAAACTATATCCAAAACATTTGCCTTAAGTGTTTTTTGATCAATAGCCTTAAAATACTCATTGGATGCAAGATTAACTATCAGATCTGATTCATCTTCATTAAGAACATCACTAATATTAGCCCCCCAAAAATCATAAAGATTGCTACCTTTTTTATTGTTAAGCTTTGTTCCCATCTCTAAGCGATAAGGTTGTATCAAATCGAGCGGTCTAAGAACACCATAAAGTCCTGAAAGCATACGAACATTATTTTGCGCAAACTCTAAATCTCGACTAGAGAGTGATGGCGCATCAATACCATTATAAACATCACCCTTAAAAGCAAGCAAAGCTTGTTTAGCATTGCCCAAAGAGAAGGGAGTTTTAAAGCTCTGAAAACGATCAAAATTTAACTTTGATAATTTTTCACTCAGTGACATAAGTTTTGAAATTTGTTGCTGAGTCTTATTCTTTAGAATGCTGGCTAATTCTTGAGAGTGGTTTAATTGTCGAGATTGCGAATAAGTCTCAATATCGCATGAAGAAAAATCTTGCGTTTTTGAAGGTGAAATGATTGCTAGCATATCGCTTAAAAATAAAAATATTCTACCTTAAAATGCCTATTATAACAATACAACTGGGTCGATTTGGTATTCAAAATGATGAGGTTATACGTTATAATGCTCTAATTATTTCCATTCTTTTTTACACTCAGTTTTCATGAACAATAAGCAATTACACTTGCCTAGACCTCGTGGTCTTTATCACCCAAACAATGAGAAAGAGAATTGTGGTGTTGGCTTTATTGCTAATTTAAAAAGTCATCCCTCTCATAAAATTACTAAAGATGCCCTAGAAATGCTCTCTCGTATGGATCATCGTGGAGGTTGTGGTTGTGAAGCAAATACTGGTGATGGTGCTGGTATCTTGACGAACATTCCACATGATTTTTTCTCAGTGGAAATTCAATCTCTATTTGGAATTGAAGTTGCGCCGGGAAGCTATGGAGTTGGAAATGTTTTTTTTCCTCAAGATGCTAAAGAAAGAGAACACTGCATTTCAGTAATTGAAAAAACCGTAAAAGATGAAGGTCAAAGACTGATTGGTTGGCGTGATGTGCCTTTGGATGAAATCAAGGCTGATATTGGAGATACTGCACGTGACTCACAACCTGTAATAAAACAGCTTATTATTGCTAACTCTCAAGGACTAGATTCAGACTCCTTTGAGGGTGCTCTTTATATTATTCGAAAACATGTTTCCAAAGTCATCCGCTCAGATGATTCACTTTCTCAGGCCTTGTTATTTTATATTTGTAGTCTTTCTACAAGAGTCATAATCTATAAGGGAATGCTTATGGGGTCGCAGTTATTGAACTTCTATACAGACCTTAGTAATAAAAAATTTAGCACATATTTAGCTATGGTGCATTCACGTTTTTCAACCAATACTTTTCCATCGTGGGATCGTGCACAGCCTTGTCGCTTTATGGCTCACAATGGAGAAATTAACACTCGACAAGGTAACTTCAACTGGATGAGGGCTCGCGAAGGAGTTTTAGAGAGCGCTGTTTTTGGTAATAACTTAAATAAAACTTTGCCAGTTATTGAAACTGAAGTTTCAGATTCTGGTAGCTTTGATAACGTTTTAGAATTTCTTCTAATGAATGGAAGGTCATTACAGGAAGCTGTATTGATGATGATCCCGGAAGCTTGGCAAAACGACAATGAGATGAGTGAAAAGAAAAAAGCTTTTTATGAGTATTTCTCTAATGTTATGGAGCCTTGGGATGGGCCTGCATCAATTACTTTTACCGATGGAAGATACATTGGTGCAGTTCTTGACAGGAATGGACTTAGACCATCTCGCTACTACTTGACTCATGATGATCGAGTTATTATGGCCTCTGAAGTTGGTGTGGTTGATGTAGAAACCAATAACATTAAAACAAAAGGCAGACTTAGGCCTGGAAAAATGTTTCTTGTTGACTTTGATAAGGGCAAGCTAGTTGATGATGAAGAGATAAAAGACAGCTTTGCTGGGAAAAATCCTTACCATGATTGGCTAAAAGATCAACAAATAAAACTATCAGATTTACCAGCTCCTGGAGATGCTAAAGGCTTCTATCCTGAAACACTTATAAACCGATTAAAGGTATTTGGCTATAGTACGGAAACATTACAATTTATGTTGTTACCACTTGTCAGTGAGCTAAGGGATCCAGTCGGATCAATGGGGAATGATACTGCATTGGCATGCCTCTCAGATCAGTCTCGCATAATCTATGATTACTTTAAGCAACTTTTTGCTCAAGTCACTAATCCTGCTATCGACTCTATAAGAGAGGAGGTTGTTATGTCATTGAGCTGTTCAATCGGACCCGAAGGAAACCTACTAAGTAACAAGGCTGAAAATGCCCATCGCCTAGTTATTGAGCATCCCATTCTAACAAATGAAGAAATATCAGCTCTACATCAATGCGAGCATCGTGGCTGGACAAGCAAGACGATTGACATTACTTACGATGTAAATGAAAAGCACGACTTAAGTGAGATGCTTGATTCTATTTGCCAACAGAGTACTCAAGCTATAAATGATGGTCATAGTCTAGTTATATTGTCAGATCGAAATATTAATTCAAGCCGAAATGCTATAAGTTCTCTTCTGGCTTCCTCAGCAGTACATAGATATTTGGTGGCTAATTACAAAAGAACTCAAGTAGGGCTAATCGTTGAAACTGGGGAGGCTAGAGAAGTCCACCACTTCTGTCTACTGATAGGTTTTGGTGCTGACGCTATTAATCCATACCTTGCCTTTGAAGCACTATGGCAAGCAAGGCGAGACAATCTAATTAATCTAGACGATGACGAAGCCATTGTTAAAGCATATCGCAAAGCTATCGCTAAAGGGATACTAAAAGTGATGGCAAAAATGGGAATTTCAACATTAGCGTCCTACAAAGGTGCACAAATTTTCGAGGCGGTTGGGCTTTCTCCTGAAGTCATGAATAAGTGTTTCTTTGAAACTGCAAGTAGAATCAGTGGGGTTGGCTTCGATGTCATTCAAACTGAATCTGAATCGCAACATAAAAAAGCATACCTCTCAACCTCACTAGATAATCTTGGACAATACCATTGGAGAAGTGGTGGTGAGAAACATATGTGGGAACCTCAAACTATTACTAGTCTTCAAAAAGCAGCTAGAAGTAATGATCAAAATGCGTACTGGGAATTCTCGAAAAAATCTAATGAAGAAGGCACTAGAAATTGCACTCTTCGAGGCTTAATGGAATTTAAAACAGGCAAACCAATCAATATTGATAAAGTTGAGCCCGCTCAAGAAATTGTAAAAAGATTTGTAACCGGCGCAATGAGTTTTGGCTCTATATCTGCTGAATCTCATGAATCTCTGGCTATAGCAATGAATCGTATTGGTGGAAAATCAAATACTGGAGAAGGAGGGGAAGACTCTAAACGCTGGACTCCAGATTTAAATGGTGATTCTCGTCGAAGTGCTATTAAGCAAGTTGCCTCAGGTCGCTTTGGTGTTACTATCGAATACCTAAATAATGCTGATGAGCTGCAAATCAAAGTTTCACAAGGAGCAAAACCAGGAGAGGGTGGTGAATTGCCTGGCAGCAAAGTTGATGAAGGTATTGCAAAGATTCGTTGCTCGACTGCCGGTGTAGGCTTAATTAGTCCTCCACCACATCATGATATTTATTCTATTGAAGACTTATCTCAACTAATTTTTGACCTTAAGAGATCTAATCCTGATGCTCGTATTAGTGTGAAATTAGTTTCTGAAGTTGGTGTTGGAACAGTTGCTGCAGGTGTAACTAAAGCTAAATCTGATCATATTGTTATTGCCGGTCATGACGGTGGAACTGGCGCCTCACCTTTAACTTCAATTAAACATGCCGGCCTGCCTTGGGAGCTAGGTGTTGCTGAGACACATCAAACTTTAGTTATGAATGACCTACGTTCACGAGTAGTCATTCAGACTGATGGTCAACTTAAAACAGGAAGAGATGTTGCAATCGCTGCGTTGCTAGGAGCTGAAGAGTTTGGCTTTTCAACAGCTCCACTGATTACACTGGGTTGCATTATGATGCGCAAATGTCACCTCAATACCTGTCCGGTTGGAATAGCAACGCAAGATAAAGTGTTGCGTAAAAAATTTACAGGCAAACCGGAACATGTCGTTAATTACTTATTTATGGTGGCACAAGAGTTACGTATTATTATGGCGGAACTTGGATTTAAAAAACTAACTGATATGGTCGGCCGTGTTGATATGCTTGAAATGAACCAAGCAATTAACCACTGGAAACAAGACTTTATAGATCTAAGTGCAATTTTAACACCTGCCGATAATCAATATAGAGATGCAGGAACCTTTCAAAGTATTAAGCAAGACCATCAGCTTGAGGAACAACTTGATCATCAGTTAATTGCAAAATCAAAAGATGCAATTGAAGGCAATAAAAAGGTTAAATTTGAATCAAATATCTCTAATATTGACAGGGCTGTTGGGGCGATGCTGTCTTCTCACGTTGTCAAGACAAGAAATGGAAATAACCTAAAAGAAGGTGCAATACATGTTGATTTTAAAGGCTCAGCAGGACAATCGTTTGGTGCATTTCTTGCAAAAGGAATAACTCTGTCAATTGAGGGTGACGCTAATGACTATGTTGGCAAAGGCCTTTCTGGTGGCCGCATAATTATTTACCCGCCAAAAGATTCTACCTTCACTCCACAGAGTGAAATCATTGCTGGTAATGTTTGCGGTTATGGTGCCACTGGAGGTGAAATGTATTTATCCGGCCAGGTAGCTGAGCGCTTTTGTGTAAGAAATTCTGGACTAATTGCGGTTGTTGAAGGAATTGGTGATCATGGATGTGAATATATGACAGGTGGACGCGCAGTAATACTAGGCGAGGTAGGACGCAATTTTGGCGCTGGCATGAGTGGCGGTATAGCTTTTGTCTATAATCCTAATCTAACTCTTCAAAGCAGATCTAACTCATCAATGATAGATTTTGATCTAATGGATAGAGAGTCAACTTCTGAGTTGTTTACTCTTTTAACCAAGCATTTCAAACTAACGGGTTCTCAGATTGCAGAGAAAATCATAAATAACTGGGATGAAGAAATAGCTCACTTTGTTAAGGTGATGCCAAAGGCGTTAAAAGAAGTTCTTGCGGCAAAAAATAAAGTATTGCTTGAGGCAAGCTAGATAGGTATTGCGTCGATCACATCTGCGCTAGCCCCTAATACCCCGTCAACTCCATTACCTATAACCGGTATTACCGAAATAACAGAGCCTGTAATTCGCATTGGGACAGTCACTACTTTAGTTAAAACGCACCCTGATATATAAAGAACTATTAGACTTAATAATAATAACTTTTTCATTATTTCCTCTCCCTAACAATAAAGTGATAAACAAACTTATTAATATCGTCTGGCTGGTGAGATTCACAGCTAATTTGAAGCCATTCACTTTGATTATAATGAGGAAAATACACATCTCCCTTAAATTTTCCTTCGATCTGAGTAATATATAGTCTTGTTACTTCTGGAAGCAATTGTTCACATAAACTTGCACCTCCAATTACCATTACTTCATTCTCATTTTTAGTAATTGAAAGTGCTGCATCAATACTATCAACTACCTCACAGCCAGAAAATATAGCCTCTGAGTTTCTTGTGATTACAATATTTCGACGATTAGGTAGCGCTCTTCCAATAGATTCATAAGTTTTACGGCCCATCAAGATAGAATTCCCAGTGGTAATCTTTTTAAAATAAGCCAAGTCAGCTGGAAGGTGCCATGGAAGTCCGTTATCTTTTCCAATCAGGCGATTGTCGTCCATTGCTACGACTATTGATAAGCGCATAAATTTTTGCTTGAATAAAGTAAAATATTAGATTATTTTACAATTTTTGAACTTCTAGTGTCACTCATTCTTGCATCATCGTCGCCCTTCAGAAAAGCTATTCTAGAAAGGCTTGGCGTGCCCTTTATAACAGCCTCACCTGACATTGATGAAAGTAGAAATACTTCAGAGTCTCCATATGAACTAGTCTATCGCTTGTCCGAAGAAAAAGCCAAAGAAGTTGCAAAAACACACTCTGGCATTATTATTGCATCCGATCAGGTTGCAACTCTAGATACTGGAAATAAAACAAATGACGAAATATTTAATAAGCCACGTACTCACGAAAATGCATTTTTACAGCTTAAAAAGAGTTCTGGAAAAACTGTAACATTTCTCACTGGTATAGCTCTATTAAATACAGAAACCTCAGCCATACAAGTTCATGTTGAGCCTTTCAAAGTCAACTTTAAGCAACTAACTGATAATCAAATTTCGTCTTACCTAGAAAAAGAAGATGTCCTTAACTGTGCTGGTAGTTTTAAATCAGAAGGTTTAGGAATTGCATTATTCAGCAGTATGGAAGGCAGGGACCCCAATAGCCTCATAGGTCTTCCAACAATAAAACTAATTGAAATGTTAGCTAAGGAAAATGTTCATATCTTATGAGCGTTTTTTATCCTGAAGACTTCAAGCCTTTTTCATCTGGCTTAACAAATCACTGGGGTTCACTTTATGGCTCATCTGAAGCTCTAGCGCTCTTAGAATTTACTGAATCTCAAAAACGAATTGTAGTATACATTGCCAAAGATATTGCGCATTATAATGAAATACAAAAAGCGCTGAAATTTTTTAACTCCTCCTTAGAAATATTAGATTTCTCTAGCTGGGAAGTGTTGGCTTTTGATCACTTTTCACCTCATCCAGATATTGTCTCATCTAGGCTTGATACGCTCTCAAAATTGTCAACTTTAAAATCTGGCATTGTTATAACAACTCTAGAAACACTGTCACAAAAATTATGCCCGACAGACTATATTGATAGATATAGTTTCAGTTTAAGTGCAGGCCAAACTCTTGAAATAGAGCCCTTTGTAGATAGGCTTATAAAAATTGGCTATAGAAGAGTTTCAACCGTCATGGAGCAAGGTGAATTTAGTATTAAAGGTGCCTTAATTGATCTTTATCCTATGGGTACAAAGTACCCATATCGTATTGATTTATTTGATAATGAGATTGATTCGATACGCACCTTTAAAGCCTCAACGCAACGGTCAATTGAAGTTATAAATAAGATCAAACT
>JAPYSK010000042.1 GCA_029936515.1 Candidatus Thioglobus sp. | reverse complement strand
TTTGGAGAGCCTGGTTTGATGTCATATTTTTTGCCTGCTTCCATAACTATATCCCAGAGCCTTTCACCCTGAGAGCCGTCCCTTAGGTAAAGCTCAAAGCCGCCCTGTTTACTCCATCCTGAGCGCTGAACAATTAGAGGGATACCTTCTAATTCAACCTCTCTAAAAAAGAAATACTTAATATCCTTAACCCAATCACCAAAAAGATCAAGCATTAAAGGCAAGTTATTCGGGCCTTGTATAGCTAAAGGGGAGACGTCTGGCTCACTAATTTGAACATCCCATCCTAAGCCACATGCGAGTCCTCGAGTCCAAAGTAGCACGTCACTGTCTGCTATTGAAAGCCAGAAGTGATTGTCACCAAGTCTTAAAATAATTGGATCATTAATAATTCCACCGTTTTCATCGGTAATGAGGGCGTATTTGCCCTGACCAATTTGAAGTTTGGATAAATCTCTTGAGGTGATATATTCTACGAAACGAAATGCATCACTACCGATTATTTCTACTTGTCTCTCAGCAGCGACATCCCAGATAGTGACGTTATTCATTAAGTTCCAGTAATCAGCTTCTTCACCCTCGTAAGAGGTTGGCATAATCATGTGGTTATAGATAGTGAATGTTTTAGCACCAGCTCGAATTGTTGCCTCGTAAAAAGGGGATTTTCTTAAGCGGTCCGATAGCGTAAAGTTGACGTGTCCTTCCATTTAATACTCCGAGGTTGTTGAGTCAAACTCTTAATCAAGTAATATGTTCTTGATAAAGATAAAAAATGTATTTTTACCCTATTTTATTAGCAATTCAACTATAAATTTTTCGTTGAAATATTATTTTTTTCAAGCCAGTTTTTAAATTTATTCTTAATAGCGATAAGTGCTTCATCATCATTAGCTTCAAAGCGTAAAACTAAACAAGGTGTTGTGTTTGATGCCCTAACTAGACCCCAACAATTTTCATAATCCACTCTGACACCGTCGATAGTGATAATGGTAGAGCCTGGAAAATTAATGTTATTTGAAAGCTTCTCCATTGCATCGAACTGCTGGCCATGCTTTTCAAAGTGAATATTAATCTCTGGAGTACTAACATTGACGGGGATTTCATCAAAAATCTCGGAGCAGGTTTTGTTGCTTTTTGAGACTATTTCAAGAAGTCTTGCTCCGGTATAGAGTGCATCATCAAAACCATACCAGCGCTCTTTAAAGAAAATGTGACCTGACATTTCTCCTGCAAGCTCGGCACCTGTCTCCTTAAGTCTTTTCTTAATAAAGCTGTGTCCAGTTCTAGACATAATGGGTTCGCCACCATTCTCAACAATATCTCTTGGAAGCATTGAAGTGCACTTGACATCGAAAATAATTTTTGCACCTTTTTTTCGACTAAGGACATCTCTTGAATAAAGCATCATCTGTTGATCAGCCCAAACGATCTGTCCTTTATTATCAACCAAACCTAGCCTGTCACCATCACCGTCAAAGGCAAGCCCTAAGTCTGCACCAGTGTCAATAACCTCTTTAATTAAATCTTCTAGGTTCTCAGGTTTGGATGGGTCTGGGTGATGATTTGGAAATCTGCCGTCAACTAAACAAAACAGCTTAGTGACTTTGGCTCCGAGCGATTCAAAAAGCTGAGGTGCTATGTTTCCAGCGACACCATTTCCACAGTCGACAACAATTTTGAGCTCTTTTTCTAAAACAATATCAGATTTAATGGTGTCGATATAGTCTTGATCAATATTGATCGAGGTAGAGGATCCAGAGCCAACTGAGAATTGTTCTTCAATAATTCTTGTATACAGAGCTTCAATCCTCTCAGCAGAGAGGGTGTCTCCTGCAATCATGATTTTTAGCCCATTGTATTCAGGCGGGTTGTGTGAGCCAGTAACCATAACTCCTGAACTTGCACCTTTAGTGTGAGTTGCGAAATAAACAAGTGGTGATGGAACCATTCCAATATTAACGACGTGGCAGCCACTCTCAATAAGTCCTGAGATTAATGATTCGGATAACTCTGTGCCAGATAGGCGGCCATCTCTTCCAACAACAACGCCTCGCTCACCTTTGGCAATTGACTCACTGCCAATAGCCTTTCCAATCAATTTAACTATTTCAGGAGTAAGTTCTGTTTCAACAATTCCTCTAATATCGTATGCTTTGAAGATCGAACTTGAAATATTCATTAAAATAGTGGTTAAAATAGAATTAGCGTTTATTTTAACAAACATTTATTTTAGATAATGAAAGAAGATTTCCAAGTAGTTGAAATAACTCATGACTCAATGATTATTAAGTCCAATAGAGAAGTTGGGTGTAATTCATGCTCTTCAAAAAATGCTTGCGGTACTGGCGTTCTTTCTGATTTATTTTCAAGCTTTAGTTTGTTTAAAAAACCCCTTCAAAAGGGTGTCAAAGCGGGCGACATGATTACATTAGAAATCTCATCTAAAGAACTATTTTTACGAGCAAGCCAACTATACTTAATGCCTTTGTTGGCTTTATTTGTTGGCGCCTCTATTTCAAATATGTTTTTCCCTGCAAACGATGTCATACAAACCTTTGTAGGTTTATCTTCTTTATCTGCAGTTCTATTATTTCTTAGACTTTCATTAAAGTAATTTTGTTGTAATTTTTTTAGGGATAATATCCTCGAAAGTTGAAATATATAAGACTCCTTATTGAATTAAACTAAAACGTTATGTTTCAAAAAGATATTGATCCCCAAGAAACTATTGAGTGGTTAGAAGCTTTTAGATCTGTTGCCAGGTTTGAAGGTCAAGATAGAGCCAAATACATTCTCCAAAAACTAATGGATATGGCTCACGAAGATGGAATGGATTTGCCTGACGGCGTTAATACAGCCTACCTTAACTCGATACCAGTAGAAAAGGAATCTGAGTTAGTTGTTAAGCATGAGATCGAACATCGGATTAAGTCTATTATTCGATGGAATGCAATGATTATGGTTGTAAAAGCCAATAAAGGCTCATCTGAACTTGGTGGACATATCGCCTCTTTTGCATCAAGCGCAACACTTTATGAGGTTGGTTTTAACCATTTTTATCGTGGAAATAATCTAGACCAAGGTGCTGATTTGATTTTCTTTCAAGGGCATATCGCACCTGGAATCTATTCAAGGGCATTTTTGGAAGGTAGAATTACTGAAGAGCAAATGCTTAACTTTAGGCAGGAGGCAAATCAACAAGGTCTTTCATCCTATCCACACCCATGGCTAATGCCAAATTTTTGGCAGTTTCCAACTGTTTCGATGGGCTTAGGTCCTATTATGGCGATTTTTCAGGCTCGCTTTATGAAGTATCTCCAGCATCGAGAAATTATTAAAACAGATAAAAGAACAGTTTGGGCATACATAGGCGATGGTGAAACCGATGAACCTGAGTCATTGGGTGCTATTTCTCTTGCTGGAAGAGAGAAGCTTGATAACCTTATTTTTGTTATTAACTGTAATCTTCAGCGACTAGACGGACCTGTCCGAGGCAATGGTAAGATCATTCAAGAGTTAGAGGGAATGTTTCGAGGTGCTGGCTGGAATGTTATTAAGGTTATATGGGGTAGGGGCTGGGACAAGCTTCTTGAAAATGACACTTCAGGCCTCTTAAAGCAACGAATGGAAGAAGTAGTTGATGGAGAGTATCAAGCCTATAAGGCAAAAAATGGCGCATATGTACGTAAATATTTTTTTGGTAAGTATCCAGAGACATTAAAGCTTGTCGAGCATATGTCTGACGAGGAGATTTTTGCACTTACTCGCGGTGGACATGATCCTAATAAAGTCTACCAAGCCTATAAAAGAGCTAAAGAACATATCGGTCAGCCTACAGTGATATTAGCAAAGACGGTTAAAGGATATGGAATGGGTGAGGCAGGTGAAGGTAAAAATACCACTCATAGTCAGAAAAAACTAGCAGTAGATGCACTAGTTCGTGTAGCACAAAGGTTTGATATTCCAGTTACAAAAAAAGATGCTGAAGAGCTTAATTTTTACAAGCCTAGTGAAGATAGTGAGGAGTTAACTTATCTCAGAAAGAGGCGTGAGGCATTGGGAGGATACCTACCTATCAGAAGTTTTGAGCTAGAGTCATTCAATATACCTAAATTAGATGTTTTTGATATATTGCTAAAGACTAGTGGTGAAAAAGAAATGTCAAGCACAATGGCATTTGTACGCTTCCTGTCGTTATTAATTCGAGATAAAGAGATTGGCCCAAGAGTTGTACCTATTGTTCCCGATGAAGCTAGAACTTTCGGTATGGAGGGTCTTTTTAGACAAATGGGTATTTATTCATCTTCAGGGCAACTCTATGAGCCCGAGGACTCAGATCAGGTAATGTGGTACAAGGAAGACATAAAAGGACAAGTTTTGCAAGAGGGTATTAATGAGGCTGGGGCAATTTCTGATTGGATAGCTGCTGCAACTTCCTATGCTTCTCACAATGTCACTATGATTCCATTTTATATTTACTACTCAAAGTTTGGTTTTCAAAGGGTTGGGGATCTTGCTTGGGCAGCTGGAGATATGCAAGCCAAAGGCTTTTTGATGGGTGGTACTGCGGGGAGAACAACTCTCGCTGGAGAAGGTCTTCAACACCAAGATGGTGATTCATTGATTGTTGCTAACACTATTCCAAATTGTGTCTCTTATGATCCAACCTATTCTTATGAGCTTGCTGTTATTCTTAGAGATGGGATGCGTCGAATGTATGAGAATATGGAAAATATTTTCTATTACATCACACTGATGAATGAGAACTACATACACCCTGGAATTCCTAAGGGAGTTGAAGAGGGAATTATTAAGGGAATTTATCCTTTAAAAACAGTTGGAAAATCTAAAGTTGAAGTTCAATTACTTGGTAGTGGTGCGATACTTAGAGAGGTTGAGAAGGCTGCTGAAATTCTTGAAAAGGACTGGGGCGTTATGTCGCATATTTGGAGTGTTACGAGCTTTAATGAAATTACAAGAGAGGCTCAGCTCGTTGATCGTGAAAACCTATATAGCACCAGTAAAACGAAGAAAGTGCCTTACATCACAAAGTGTTTAAGTAAATCTAAAGGTCCAGTGATTGCAGCTACTGACTATATGAGAAATTATGCAGAGCAAATTCGCAAGTATGTTCCTTTACATTATGAGGTTTTGGGTACGGATGGATTTGGTCGTTCTGACACTCGCAAAGAGCTTAGATATTTCTTTGAGGTAAATTCAAACTATATTGTTTTTGTCACTCTAAGGGCTCTTGTTGATGACGGCGTATTAGATCCAAAAACAATCAAGAGTGCAATTAAAAAACTTAACATTGACGTTAATAAGTCAAATCCAATGTACACCTGAAGTCCAATGAACACCCAGCAATATATAGAACAGCTTAGATCAGGGACTCAGATGAAGTTTTCTGATTTTATTGATTTAATTGCACGAGAGTATAGCTTTTCAAATATTGCATTTGAAAATAGTGGAGTTTTTAATTCTAAAGATGAAAACCAAGGCTCAGCAAAAGTTTTTTGTTTTGGATTAATGCATTCTCTTTCAGAAAGAGAAGTTATTAAGTGTTTTGGCGAGCATTACCAGTCTGTGTTAGATTCCCCCCAAGATCAAAGCTCACATTTGAATATTCGAAGTTTTATGAATAGTGGATGGGGAGGGGTTACAATTGATTTTGCTGCTTTAACTATTAAAGAAAACATCAATGACACAAGCAGTTTCCTTAGAAGAAAGTAAAGCATTTAATAGAGGCATTTATACTACTTTTCTTAGTGCATTTCTTGTTCTTTTTCAGATTGGAATATACTTTGTCTACATCCCATGGAACGCTGAAAGGCTTCAAATAACTGAAGCAGAAATTGGTATTGGGTTATTGGTTTTTGGTATTTCAAATCTAATTGGAAATCAAACCTCAGGGCGATTGATTGTTCCAAGGATAGGCACAAAAAATTCTATTGCCATAGGTATTCTAGGAGTAGCTTATTGCCCTTTATTTCTAATATTATCACCAAGTTATCTCTGGTTTTTATTGGTTTATATACCTTTTGGATTTTTTGTTGGATTATTTGCTCCTTCTGCTCAATCTCAAATATCAATGATTGAAAGTAAAACCTCTGCAATACTTACTCCTCTCTATCATGCTGCATTTAGTGTTGGCTCTTTGGTTGGGGCTTTTTGCGCATTTTTTACGATTAAATACATAGATAATCCCCCTTTAATATTTCTAATTACAGGCACGATGTTAATTTTGGGCTCATTAACAATATATATATTTGGACTCTCAAAATCATTTGAAGCTCTTGAAAAAACTCCTAAATTTAAATTACCAAAAAACTCAATACTAATTTTTGGTCTTTTAATGATGATGAACTATGCAACTATGGGCATAATTCTTGACTGGTCTGCACTCTGGTTAACAAAAGATTTATTGATACCTTTGTATTTAGGTGGAACTATTATTATTGCTTTCAATATTGGTGAAATTACGGCAAGATTAATTGCTTCAAAGATTATAAAAAAGACAAGTGAAAAATTTATTGGAGGCTATTTAAGTATCCTTGCTGGAATAGTTCTTTTCTTCTCAATATTAACGACAAATTTCTATGTAATCGTTTTTGGAATGCTTTTATTTGGCTTTGGAACAGCAAACTTTATAGCAATTATATACAGACAAGCTATCAAAATAACAGACGAACCAATCGCTTTAACTGTTGCAAATCTTGTGACTTTAGGGTTTGCTGGCTTTATTTTTGGACCAGCTCTAGTTGGGTATTCGGCTGAGTATTTAGGCTTAACTTTTAATATGTATCTTTTGTGTATAGTTTGGGGTCTTAATGGTGTCGCTCTTTTAATAATGATGAAACGAATAAAGCAAGCTTAATTGTTAAAGCTTAAAAAATTAATACATCGTAAGATTTAATGGAACATGCACAAAATCCCTAGGGTGAAAATCTTCTCTCTCAAAACAATTTAAATCTCTTTTTTTATTCTCTTCTAGGTATCCTTCGTGATTAGGTCTTTGCTCAAGCCACAAACAGATTGCCTCATCAGGCCAATCATCATAGATGCCTGCTGCATACGAAGAGTTAAAGATGCATAAAGGAAAAAATAAAATTAATAAATTAAGAAATGATTTCATGACACTAATCTCGATGTTTGGAGGTAATTTAAATATTAGCCTAATTAAGAAAGATTTTCAATTTTTATTTAGTAGTGAGGAGGGTTGTCATCAATGATTTGGGATTGATTAGATTCAGATTGATTGATTAGCTTTTCATTTGTTTCTTTAATCTGATTATTAAGTTTTTCGATTGTTTCACCTTGACGAAAAACAACCATATTAAGATCATCCAACATGTTTTGAATAAATGCTATTTTTTCTTCTAGCTCTACTATTTTTTTTTCTGACATATTTTATTATATCTAATAAAAAAGCCACCTTTCGGTGGCTTAATTGATTACTTATCTATTAAAACTTTTCTTGAAAGTTTAATCCGACCACGGTCAACCCCAAGAACCTTAACCTCTAGTTCTTGTCCTTCTTTTAAATGGTCTTCAACTTTTTCTACTCTTTCATGAGCAATTTCTGAAATATGTAAAAGCCCATCTTGATTCGGCATGATTGTTACAAAGGCACCAAACTCGACAATTTTAGCAACTTTACCCATATAAACTTTATCGACTTCTGGGACTGCGGTAACGTCTTTAACCATTTGCACTGCCTTCTCAAAACTTTCAGTATCGTTAGCAAAAACATTAACATTACCATCATCATCAACATCAACGCTAGCACCTGACTGAGCAACAATACCCCTAATAGTTTCACCACCTTTACCAATAACATCACGAATCTTATCAGTTGGGATTTTTATAACTTTAGTTTTAGGCGCATTCTTCGATGCCGCATTAGGTTCAGAAATAACTTGGTTCATTTGACCAAGAATATTAAGTCTTGCGTCTTTTGCTTGCTTAAGTGCGATAGACATAATATCTTCAGTGATACCATCAATTTTTATATCCATTTGAAGCGCATTAATACCTTTTGACGTTCCTGCAACTTTAAAGTCCATATCGCCAAGGTGATCTTCATCGCCAAGAATATCAGTTAATACAGTAAATCGATCAACATCCTTAACAAGACCCATAGCAATTCCTGCAACTGGAGCTTTTATTGGTACTCCAGCATCCATAAGTGAAAGTGAAGAACCACAAACACTTGCCATAGAACTAGAGCCATTGGATTCGGTTATTTCTGAGACGATTCGAATAGTATAAGGAAAATCCTCAAGACTAGGTAGACATGCAGCTATTCCTCTACGCGCTAATCGACCATGCCCAACTTCACGGCGCTTGACTCCCATTACGCGTCCAGTTTCACCAACACAGTAAGGAGGGAAGTTGTAATGAAGCATAAAGTGGTCTTCAATACGGTCATTTGTTTCAAGTTTTTCAATAAGTTGTGCATCTCTCTTTGAGCCTAAGGTTGTAACAACAAGGGCTTGAGTTTCGCCTCGCGTAAAAAGAGCTGATCCATGTGTATTTTCTAAGACACCTGTTTCTATTGCTAACTCGCGAACAGTTGAGCTGTCTCTTCCATCGATTCTTGGTTCGCCAGCAAGGATGCGTTCTCTTACAGTTGATTTTTCAATTTTTTTGATGTAATTTTTAACTTCATCTTCATTCGTCGAATCATCATCACTAATAAATTCTTCAAGGGCTGCATCTTTAATTTCACCCATTTTTTCATAGCGCTCCATCTTATCAACTGTTTGGTAAGCCTCAGAAATTTGGTTTCCAAATTTAGACTTAATAGATGACAATAGAGATTCATTATCTTCTGGCGCAACCCATTCACGAGGTGATATTCCTACCTCTTTAGCAAACTCAGCAACACTATCAATTACTACTTGGAATTGCTCATGTGCATACATAACAGCCCCAAGCATTACCTCTTCTGAAAGCTCGCTAGCTTCTGATTCAACCATTAGAACTGCATCTTTAGTGCCAGCAACAACCATATCCAGTTCTGATGTTTGAAGATCTGAGTATGTTGGGTTAATGATGTAACTACCGTCTTGAAATCCAACACGTGCAGCACCAATTGGGCCTTTAAATGGAACACCTGATATAGCTAGAGCGGCTGAAGTTGCAATCATAGCTAACATATCAGGGTCTACATTCTTATTAGCAGATATAACCTGAATCATTACTTGGACTTCATTCATATAGCCATTTGGAAATAGCGGACGAATAGGGCGGTCAATTAGGCGTGAAGTTAGTGTTTCTTTTTCACTAGGGCGACCCTCTCTTTTAAGGAAGCCGCCAGGAATTTTACCTGCGGCATAAGTTTTTTCAATGTAATCTACTGAAAGCGGAAAGAAAGACTGTCCTGCTCTGGCTTCTTTTGCGCCAACAACGCTAACTAGTACTTGCGTATCATCCATGGTTGCAAAAACTGCTCCATGGGCTTGGCGAGCAATCCTTCCTGTTTCAAATGTAATTTGGCTGTTGCCAAATGTAAAGCTCTTTTGAACTATATTCATGTCCATTGTGTTACTCCAATAAAATAAAAAGTGTTTTATGGTTTAACGCAATAAGCTTTATATAAAACATACCTGTCAGGTATGCTTGAGATAAAACTTACCAAAATCCATAAAACCCTTGAATTATCCCCTAATTTTTTTATATAAATGCAATAAATTTATCAGTTCTGGTAGTACTTTAAAGAGCTTTATTGGTGAATAGCAAGTTAGATTAAGTTTGCCTATTTTTGTTATTTAAAGTTAATGTTCTTGAATAAGAAATAGTGATGAAAGTCTTTTTGTTAGAATCCAATTTTTTTTATTAGTTAATATTTTTTTTGTGTTACAAAAATCAATAATTATTTCATCCTCGATATTGCTGCTGTCAAAAACCTCACCATTAACAAATACTAATAATTCGCCGTTAGAGTGCTGATAGGCAATTCTACAAAGAGGCTTTAGCTCATAGGTAACACCAGTATGAATTTGATCCTGCTTATATGATGCAATTATCTCACTAAATTTTTTGTCATCTTCAGAGTCGAGCTTAGTTACAAAGCACCCAAAGTAATCATCAGGTAGGCTTTTGGTTTTTAAAAAAATCTTAACAGTATCGATTGCTATTTGAGGTATTTCAGCGGATTGTTGATTTGAATCCCATATTGGATCTTTAAAATATATATTGGATTCACTTTTTTGGGGTAGGTCAAGTGCTTCATACATTTCATTAATTGAATAGGATCGATAGCCAATTGAAAGCGTTAAGCATTCATCATCGAGACTAACTCCATGATGCGCAATATTAGGAGGTATATAAACAATATCGCCTGGCTTAACCTCCCAAACAAGTTCTTCATTAAAGTGTTTCATTATTCTTAGTGGAGTGTCACTTAAATAATTCTCTAGATTACAGTCTTGTGCGCTTATCATCCATCGCCTTTTGCCCAAACCTTGAAGCAAAAAAACATCATAATAATCATAATGTGGACCAACACTACCACCGGATGCAGCGTAAGAGATCATTACATCATCGAAGCGCCATCGAGGGATAAAATCAAATTCATTAACAAGGTGATAGATATCTTCAATATAACGGTCAACACCTTGTACTAGAAGAGTCCACTCTTTTTTTGGTAGATTAGAAAATGTAGTTTCATCAAAAGGTCCATTCGTGATCTTCCATATATTGTTATTTGTTGATCCAGTAACAAGTCTAGATTCAAATTCTTCTTCACAAGACAATCCAGCAAGCTCTTCTGGAGACAATGGGCAGATGAAATTAGGCAGAGCATTCTTTATTAGAAGTGGTTTTTTTTGCCAGTACTCTTGAAGAAATTGTTTACGAGAAATATTTCCAAAATGAATCATAACTAATTTTTTAATTAATTAGTTTATTATCTATGATGATCTTGTTAAGCGCATTAAAAATGTGATTTTTATAAATGTATATAATTAACTTTGTTATGGCTAATAGTACAAATAAAATTTCAATTAAATTGTCTAGTGTGATCGATGATTTAAAGCATCCAATCGAAAATGAAAGTTATAAGTCACAATGCAAAGAAATTCTAGATTTAGAGGGCGTTTTAGTTCTCAAAGATTTTCTTCACTCTAGCGCTATTGATTCGATATTAAATGAGGCAAAAGATCAAGAACACCTTGCATATTACTGTACCAATAACCACAATGTTTATTTAGAGCCTTCTGATGACTCCCTTTCATTAAATCATGCACGCAATAGAACCGTGGTTTCTTCAAAGGGCTGTATTACCGATAATCTAGTCCCTATTCACTCATCATTAAGAATTCTTTATGATTCAGAGGAGTTTAAAGGCTTTCTTTGTTCAGTTCTTGATGAGAAGGCACTTTATAAATATGACGATAATTTGTCTTCGATAAATATACATTATGCTAATGAGGGACAAGAACTGGGTTGGCATTTTGATAATTCTTCTTTTGCCATTACTTTGTTAATACAAAAACCCAATGAAGGAGGTTCTTTTGAATATATTCGTGATTTTAGAGACTCTGATAATAATGTTATGAATTATGAAGGTGTGAGTGATCTTCTAGATGATAAATTTTCTCCAAATATTCTTTCTATGGATTCTGGCTCTCTTGTGTTATTTCGTGGTCGTAATGCAGTTCACAGAGTAACCCCAACAAAAGGCAATAGAGTCAGGATTCTATCAGTCTTGGCCTATAATTCAGAGCCAGGAATTCAGCTATCTGAGTCAGCTAGAATGACTTTTTACGGAAAATTAAATTAAGCTTACTTTTTATATTGATAGAAAGTCGCCTGATAGTTAAAAAGTTTCATTATGAATAAGATAGGACATTATCACCCAAGACATCAAAATTAGGCTCGATTCCAAGTCCTGGTCTATCTGCAGCAGTCATTTTGCCATCTACTCTTTTTGGAGCACCAC
>JAPYSK010000041.1 GCA_029936515.1 Candidatus Thioglobus sp. | reverse complement strand
AAATTGTAGTCAATGAAGAAGACTCTATTGATAATGTTTTGTGCGAAATATTGCGTTCAAATGCTGAATGTGCAGTGGTTACAGATTCCAGTGGCACAGAAGTGGGTTACTTAAATAAGAAAGATATTGCTGAAGTAGTTAAACCTTTGGTTGAAGACTAGTTTAATGCTCTCTGGTTGAATTAAAAGTTAAATTTGGATGGCGCTCCATAGTGAGCTTTAGGTTTACCATGCTAGGTGCTAAGTAAGACAACATTCCCGAACTATCTATTGCTATGTTGTTTCCAGCTTTTACTTTAAGTTGTTCAATATCTTTATCAGAACCACTAACCCATCGTGCAGTCGCAACGTTTATTGTCTCAAATTGACAGTCAACACCGTACTCATATTTGAGTCGATGAGAAACGACATCAAACTGCAATATGCCTACAGCACCTAAAATCTGAGAACTATTTGAAATCGGTCTAAATACTTGCGTAGCACCTTCTTCAGAGAGTTGATTTAGGCCTTTTTGAAGTGCTTTTGCTTTTAGTGGGTCTTTAAGTTGTGCTCGCCTAAAAAGTTCTGGTGCAAAGTTTGGAATGCCTTTAAAGTTAAGTTTTTCACCCTGAGTAAAAGTATCGCCTATTCCAATACCACCATGATTATGAATTCCGATAACGTCTCCAGCGTGTGCCACTTCGGTTGAGCTTCTTTCACGAGACATAAAGGTTACAGCATTGGCAATTTTAATTTGCTTGCCAGTTGATACTTGCAGAACTTTCATACCTTTTTGATATTCGCCACTGACAATCCGCATAAAAGCTAATCGGTCGTGATGCTTTGGATCCATGTTTGCTTGAATTTTAAATACGAAACCTGTAAGTTTATTTTCTTCTGGCGATACATTTCTAGTGTCACTTTCTCGACTCTGAGGCGTTGGGGCATATTTAATAAAGCCATTAAGTAAATTTTCAATTCCAAAATTATTAATAGCTGAACCAAAAAAAACTGGCGTCTGCTTACCTTCAAGAAAATCATTTAAATCAAAAGGGTTTGTAGTGCCAGAGATCAGTTTGATTTCTTCACGAACTTCTTTGGCAAAGTCTTCACCCAAAAACTCATCAAGTTTAGGATTATCAATGTCATCAATAATTGTATTCTCACCTATCTTTGCATTTTTCCCGCTTTCAAATAAATAGACTCTATTTTCTAGCAAGTGAAAAACACCTTTGAAGTTCTTACCCATGCCAATCGGCCATGTAATCGGAGAGCACTCAATATTCAGTACTGATTCAACTTCATCTAACAAATCGATTGGATCTCTTCCTTCACGATCTAGTTTGTTTATAAAGGTAATAATAGGGGTATCTCGAAGTCTGCATACCTCCATTAATTTAATCGTTCTTTGCTCAACACCTTTAGCAACGTCAATCACCATAAGTGCAGAATCTACAGCGGTTAGTGTTCGATAAGTGTCCTCTGAAAAGTCCTCATGACCTGGCGTATCCAATAGGTTGATGATGTAATTGTTATATGGAAATTGCATTACCGATGAGGTTATAGAAATACCCCTTTCTTTTTCCATTTCCATCCAATCACTTGTAGCATGAGTATCAGCCTTTCTTGCCTTTATACTTCCAGCAGTTTTAATTGCACCACCATAGAGCAGTAGTTTTTCAGTGACAGTCGTCTTTCCGGCATCGGGATGTGAAATAATCGCAAACGTGCGACGCTTAGAAATCTCAGACATGATAGTTAAGCCTTGGGCAGGGTAACGCCAGTCTGACCTTGATATTTACCGCCCCTATCTTTGTAAGAGGTTTCACAAACTTCATCAGATTCAAAAAAGAGAATTTGCGCGACACCTTCGTTGGCATATATTTTTGCTGGCAAAGGTGTTGTATTGGAGAACTCTAGTGTTATATGACCTTCCCATTCTGGCTCTAATGGGGTTACATTAACAATAATGCCGCACCTAGCATAGGTTGATTTACCTAAACAGATGACTAGAGTGGAGCGAGGAATTTTAAAATATTCAACCGTTCTTGCTAGGGCAAATGAATTAGGAGGGATAATACATTCGTCAGAATCTAGCTCAACAAAGCTTTGTGAATCAAAGTTTTTTGGATCAACGATATTGTGATTAATGTTAGTAAATATTTTGAACTCAGTGGAGCAGCGGACATCATAACCATAGCTTGAGGTGCCGTAAGAGATAATTTTTTTATCATTAATGTGACGAAGTTGATGTGGCTCAAATGGATTAATCATCTCTTGCTCAAGAGACATTTTTCGAATCCATTTATCTGATTTAATACTCATGAATCGGTATTTTACAGTGCAGAAACAATTAGCATTATCGAATCTTTATACTGGCTAGACTAATTAGAACCAAAATCAAGGTAACTATCCAGAAACGTACAATAATTTTTGGCTCTTTAAGCCCCATTTCTTCAAAGTGATGATGAATTGGAGCCATTAAAAAAAGTCTTTTTTGAGTGCGCTTAAAGTAACCTATTTGCAGTATGACTGATAATGTCTCAGCAACAAATATACCACCCATTAGGATAAGTAATATCTCCTGATGAACGATAATTGCAATAACAGCTAAGATAGCACCTAGCGATAATGATCCGATATCACCCATAAATATTTCAGCTGGATAAGTATTAAACCAAAGGAAGCCAAAACCAGATCCTATAAGAGCTGCACATATAACAAATACTTCACCTGTTCCTGGCATGAATGGCATATTGAGATAAGCAGAGAAATTGTAATTACCTCCAATATAGGCAAAAACTGCGAGTGCACCACTTATTAAAATAACAGGCATGATTGCTAAACCATCAAGACCATCAGTAAGATTTACAGAATTAGATCCCCCAACAATTGCAAACCAGCCGACAATCAAAAAGCCAAATGCATTAAGTGGAATAACGAGATCTTTAAAGAATGGAATTAGGATCTCAGCGCCAATAGTTTTAGAGTTTAAGCTAAGTAGCCATATACAAATTAAGATTGTACTGATCGATTGTGCTAGTATTTTTTGCCTACGACTAAGACCATCTGAGTTTTGCTTTTTAATTTTTAGATAGTCATCGATAAAACCAATTGAGCTAAAAAGGAGAGCTGTAACAATTACAATCCATAGGAAAGGGTTTCTCCAGTCTCCCCAAATAATCACACTAGTGAAAAAAGCAAAAAGTATTAGTACTCCCCCCATTGTTGGAGTTCCTTCCTTATCTTGGTGAGATTTTGGACCATCACTGCGTATCACCTGACCAATTTGATATTGTTGCAGTTTTGAGATAATCCACTTTCCAAGAAGCAAAGTAATGAGAAGGGAGGTCATCATTGCAAACACAGCCCTAACTGTTAGATAACTGAGAACATTAAAGCCAGTATCTAGAGAAGAAAGAAAGCTAATTAGCTCAAGAAACATACTTAATTACCCTCAACAGAAATAAGCAATAAATCAAATATTATGAATGAGTCTTGCGGTATGTTGCCACTTGGAGCATCACCAAAGACATATTCATAAGGTGCAAGTATTGTTCGACTTTCTCCGATTGACATTTCTATAACGTTACTATCAATAGCGCTAATTATATCTCCACTTCCAAGGGTGAATTTGATTGGACTTCCAGCCTCACGCATGACTTGACCACTGTTAGCTTTGAGAGCTATATCAACAGAAACAATTTGTCCATTACTCACTAGGTTACCATCACCTTGCTTATTGATAACTGTAAAGTAGCCTGATTCATTTTTATAGGCGTCAGGGTAAGTTGAGTTGGCATAGTTTTCAAAGTCTATTTGACGTAACTCCTTTTGTGCAATTATGGCTTCATTTGCTAAAGCAACTCTGCTATTAAATGATTCTTCATTAGCTTTAAATTGATTGGCTTCATCGCCAATACGCTCGATTGATATGCTCTCTAAAGTGTCTCCTTGTTTAATTGAGTTTACAACATCCATGCCATCAACTACGAAGCCAAATACGCTATGTTTTCCATCTAACCAAGGAGTAGGAACGTGCGTGATAAAAAATTGAGAGCCATTTGTATTTGGCCCTGAGTTTGCCATTGATAGTACTCCAGGTCTGTCATGGATTAGGTCAGTAAATTCATCAGCAAACCTGTAACCTGGACCGCCTGTACCATTCCCCTTAGGATCACCCCCTTGAACCATAAAGTCATCAATTACGCGGTGAAAAGATAATCCATCATAAAAAGGAACTCCGAGCTCTTTGTTACTATTTTTTGTGCCCTCTGATAGAGAGATAAAGTTGATTACTGTGAGTGGTGTTTTTTTATATGTCAGCTCAACAATAATCTCTCCCTTGTTGGTATTAATATGAGCATAAATGCCATCATCCTTTTCTGCAAATGAGAGAGTAGAAAATAACAATGAAAAAATAACTAAAAGTAACTTCATAATAACCCTAAAAATAAAATGATTAATGATACCCAAAATCACTATTATTTTAGTGTTGATACGTTAAAATATCTCTTGTTTCAAACCGAAAAACAACAACTGCTTATTTTTTTGTTGATTTAATTATTAATGTTGAGGATAGTTTATGTCTTTGTTAATTACAGATGAATGCATTAATTGTGATGTCTGTGTGCCCGAATGCCCTAATGAAGCAATTTATATGGGTGAGGAAATCTATGAAATCGATGGCGATCTTTGTACCGAGTGCGTTGGACACTTTGACACTCCGCAGTGTGTTGAAGTTTGCCCAGTAGATTGCTGTCTTCCAGACCCTGATAGGGTTGAGACAGAAGAAGAGTTATTGGCAAAAATTAAAGACTAAAAATATAGACTTATAACGTTTCTTTCATCGCAGACAATAAGCGCTCAATATTTTCTTTTCTAGAAGTATAACCCATAAGACCAATCCGCCATATCTTTCCTCCTAGTATTCCAAGACCAGCACCAATATCAATATTGTAATTGGCTAGTAAAGAATTTCGAACTTCTTCATCACTTAGGCCTTCAGGAATGATAACACTATTAAGTTGTGGAAGACGGCTTGACTCATCGACTAGATAACTAATACCAAGGGTTTGAAGACCATCTCTAAGTAACTGATGGTTCTTTTGATGTCGACTCCAAGAATTCTCAAGGCCTTCCTCAGTAAGCATGACTAAGGATTCATGTAGACCATATAAGGTATTTACAGGGGCTGTGTGATGGTAGGCGCGTTTTGAGCCTTTGCCCCAATAGCCCATTACCAAGTTAAGATCTAAAAACCAGCTTGTGACAGCTGTTTTTCGATTACTGAGCTTGTGTATTGCTTTGTCACCAAAACTAACAGGAGACAATCCTGGCATTGCAGATAGACACTTTTGTGAGCCTGAATAGATTGCATCAATTCCCCAATCATCGACCCTTAGTTCAGAGCCCGCTAATGAAGTAACAGCATCAACAATCGTTAAGCAGCCGTGTTTATTAGCAAGCTCACAAAGTAACTTTGCATCTGACAATGCCCCAGTTGAAGTTTCTGCATGAACAAATGCAACAATTTTAGCATCAGGGTTGTCGATTAAACACTGCTCAAGTTTTTCAGGATTAACAGGCATCCCCCAGTCATCTTCAATAATTATGGCTTGACCACCAATTCGCGTTACATTCTCTTTCATGCGGGAGCCAAAAACACCATTGATACAAACAATTACCTTGTCACCTGGCTCAACAAGATTTGCAAAGCAAGCTTCCATACCAGCGGAACCAGGCGCGGAGATAGGGAACGTTAACTCATTTTCAGTAATAAATGCATACTTAAGCATCTCTTTGACTTCATCCATCATCCCTATAAAGGCGGGATCTAAATGCCCAATAGTCTGTCTCGCCATAGCGCTAAGGATTCTTGGATGAACATCTGAAGGACCAGGCCCCATTAATGTTCTGGTTGGTGGAATAAATGATTTCATGTTGTTACCTTATTTAATTAATGATTGCTATGACTAATTTACTATTTCTGTCTAAATAGAGCACTATATAATTTCTTTAATCGTAAACATTATCATAGATATTCAGAAAATATTTTTTAATAATATTCATAGTCGGTTGAGCTATATTAAAAGAGCTATTGTAAAAGTTAGTCAGCATTATTCTTTAAACCAAAAATTATATGTCAGTAATTTCACAATTAACTAAAGCCTTGCCAAAAAACACTGTCATTATTGGCGATGAAAATACTCGCCCGTTTGAGTGTGATGGTCTAAGTGTTTATAAACAAAAGCCACTTGCTGTGGTCTTGCCAAGGGATATCAGTCAGATTAAAAAAGTACTAGAAATTTGTCGAAAAAATAACACACCTGTTGTTACTAGGGGTGCTGGGACTGGCCTATCTGGAGGTGCAACCCCACTAGAAGGTTGTGTTGTTCTGGGGTTATCAAGATTAACTCGAATTATCTCAATTGATGCGGAAAATAAAACTGCAATAGTTGAGCCAGGGGTTCGTAATTTAGCAATTAGTGATGCAGTTGAAGAATTTGATTTGTATTATGCGCCTGACCCTTCATCTCAAATTGCATGCAGCATTGGTGGTAATGTAGCTGAGAATTCAGGCGGTGTTCATTGTCTTAAGTATGGCCTTACAGTCCAAAATATTGAAGCAATAAAAATAATAACCATTGATGGAGAAGAGTTGCTTCTTTCTAGGCAAGATAAAGGCTTGGGTCTACTTGCATTGATGAATGGATCAGAGGGTCTTTTAGGAGTTATAACTGAGATTACAGTAAAACTAACTCAGAAACCTCAACTTGCAAAATTAGTTATGGCTGGTTTCAGTAGTGTAAGAGATTGCGCTAATGCGGTTGCGGAGATTATAAAGGCTGGCATCATACCGTCTGGACTAGAGATGATGGATAAATTCGCTATTGAAGCATCAGAGGCTTTTGCACATCCAGGATACCCAGTAGACGCTGAAGCACTTTTACTTTGTGAGCTAGATGGTGCTGAAGATACAGTAGTTCATGATTTAAATAAGGTTGTAGAATTGCTCTCAAAGGCAACCTCTATGAGAATTTCTGAAAACGAAGATGAGCGTTTACTTTTTTGGAAGGGTAGAAAGTCTGCATTTCCTGCTATAGGTAGGTTATCACCAGATTACTATTGCATGGATGGTACCATTCCAAAGCGACATTTAGCTGATGTTCTTGAACAAATAAGCAACCTCTCTGAGCAATATAAACTTCGTGTAGCTAATGTTTTTCATGCAGGCGATGGTAATCTACATCCATTAATACTTTATGATGCTGGCCGACCTGGTGAGCTAGAGAAGACGGAAGATTTTGGAATGGATATTTTGAAGCTTTGTATTGAAGTAGGTGGCTCAATCACCGGCGAACATGGGGTCGGTATAGAGAAACTGGATGCTATGTGTCATCAATATAACAGTGCTGAATTGGATGTTTTTCATCAAATTAAGGCTGCTTTTGATCCACACTCACTTCTTAATCCTGGCAAGGCAGTACCAACACTTCATCGCTGTGCTGAGCTTGGAAGGATGCACGTTCATCATGGAAACCTTCCTCATCCTGAGTTGGAGCGATTCTAATTATGAGATCCATCGCAGAATTACAGAATCAAGTTAGAAGTGGAAGTCAGCTAAGGATAACTAATCATGAAAAAGATTCAGACGAAACATTTGTAAATATGTCTTTATATTCAGGAATAGTCGAGTACTTTCCTGAAGAGTTAGTTGTAACTCTAAAAGCTGGAACTACCATAAACGAAGTTAATCAAATTCTAGGTGAAAATAATCAAGCACTTCCTTTTTATATAGATAACCCTGATAAAACAATTGGCTCTTTATATGCAACTTCAGGGCCCGAATTTTCTGATAGCGTTCTTGGAGTTCAAATCATTAATGGCAAAGGGGAGTTACTCAATTTTGGGGGCCAAGTAATGAAGAATGTTGCTGGATATGATGTATCTAGGCTTCTGGTTGGATCAATGGGTCGATTAGCTATAGTAACTCAAATCAGTTTAAAAATCCTTCCTAAAAAAATTGCAGTTAAATTTCAAAATCAACCATCACTCAAAAATACAAAGCCGACTTTAGGACTTTATTTTGAGCAAAAATTAAAAAAAGTATTTGACCCTTACGGGGTTTTTCTCTAATGCATGTTGAATTAAATCATCTATCAATTTCTGAGCTTGATAACGATAAAGCAAGCCAAATTATTGAGTCATGTGTGCATTGTGGTTTTTGTTTAGCGACATGTCCAACCTATCAAATTATGGGTGACGAACTTGACTCACCTAGGGGGCGAATTTATCTAATAAAATCAGCTCTTGAGAACAATCAATTCAGTGCTAAATCGCTTAAACACCTAGATCGATGCCTTACCTGTAGGTCTTGTGAAACCACCTGTCCTTCAGGAGTTGAGTATGGACAATTACTTGAAATTGGTCGCGATTTTATGGAAACTAAGCGGACAAAGCTTCAGTCGCTCTATCGATTCATCATTCGAAAGGTACTTTTAACGCCTATATTGTTTAAACCAGTTGGCTATTTTTTTCGTCATTCAAAGGTTACTACAAAATCACTCAAACCAAACAATGTTAGGTCAAAAGTTTTACTTCTTGGTGGTTGTGTTCAGCCTTCGTTAGCACCTAATATAAATCACAGTATAAAAAATATTTTAGCTAAATTAGATGTCGAGGTAATTGATGGTCTTCAAAGTGATTGTTGCGGGGCGCTTGATAAGCACTTGGCTGCCTCAAAAAGTGCAATGAAACAAGTCAAACGCAACATTGATAAATGGAGCTTACAACTAAACTCTGGTATTGAGGTGATTATATCGAGTGCTAGTGGTTGTGGTGTCATGGTGAAGGACTACCCAAGTTTATTCAAAAAATCAGACCCTTACTATGACAAGGCGATTATTGTTTCTTCTAAAACCCAAGACATTTCGGAGTATCTTGCCAATAAAGACTTATCAGAATTTCGCTTATCAGAAACGAATATCTCTTATCATGAGCCATGCACTTTGCAGCATGGGCAAAAGTTAAGTGGACTCGTTGAGTCAATTCTTTCACAATTTGGTTACATAAAAAAACCAATCAAAGATTCACATATCTGTTGCGGCTCTGCAGGGACATATTCTATCTTTGAATCTGAAATATCAAATCAATTATTGGTTGATAAACTTGAAAATTTGAATGCTTCGAGTCCTGAAATGATTGTGACTAGCAATATAGGTTGTTTGATGCATCTACAGAAGGGCAGCTCAATACCTGTAAAGCATTGGGTGGAGCTCTTAGATGTCTAGACGAAGAAAAGTAAAACCTAAAGTTTATGAGATCAGTATTGAGTCTTTGTCTAATGAGGGTAGAGGGATCTCTCATTATGATGATAAGATTATTTTTACTCGTGGAGCATTGCCGGGTGAAAGGGTTATTGCATCTCGCTCACTATCTCGTGCCAAGTATGAAGAAGCAGATGTAGTTGATATCCTTGAACCATCCCCCGATAGAATTAAACCAAAATGCGATGTATATGGGGTCTGTGGCGGATGCTCTTTTCAGCACTTATCTAGCAAGAACCAAATATATGCAAAACAGAGCTGGCTGAAAAGTGCTTTTATGGGGCAAGCTAAAATTGAGCCTAAAAAGTGGCTTGAGCCTTTACAAGCTGAAAGCTGGGGCTACCGAAGAAAAGCTCGATTAGGTGTTCGATATGTTGAAAAAAAAGAAAAGGTTCTTGTTGGCTTTCGAGAAAAAAAATCTTCATTTATCACAGTAATGAGTCGTTGTGAGGTTCTACATCCTTCACTTGGTGATAATCTTGAGTCACTTGGAGAGTGTATTGGTAAATTAAGTATCAAGATGCATGTGCCTCAAATTGAAGTCGCTATTGCTGAGCTAGATACAATATTAATTTTAAGACACCTTGAGCCCATGACAAAGGGAGATGAATCTATCCTTAAAGAGTATGGCGATAAATTAGCGATCACTTGGTACACTCAGAGCGGTGGTTTAGAGACTATTAAACCACTAATTAATTCTGTATTACTTACTTATAGCATCCCTGATCATAATATTAATATGACTTTTTTGCCGAACGATTTCACTCAGGTTAACTTTGCTCTTAATCAAAAAATGATTAATCTGGCAATTGAATTGCTAGATTTGAATGAAGATGATGAAGTGATTGATCTTTTTTGTGGCTTGGGAAATTTCACCTTACCAATCTCTCGCTATGTCAAAAGAATAGTTGGAATAGAGGGTGATAGCGGACTTGTTGAGAGGGCCAATGAAAATGCCAAAATGAATGGAGTTTCTAATGCCTCTTTTTATAAAGCAAATCTGTTTGAAGATGTATCAGGCTTTGAATGGTTTAGGGGGCGGCAATACAATAAAGCTCTGATAGATCCTGCAAGAACTGGTGCTATTGAGATTGTTGAACTACTTCCTAAGTTAGGTGTCGAAAAGTTGGTTTATGTCTCATGCAATCCAGCAACACTAGCTAGGGATACAGCTCGATTGGTTGAATTAGGATTTTCACTTATTAGTGCAGGAGTGATGGATATGTTTCCACAAACGGCACATGTGGAATCAATTGCATTATTCATACGTAAAAAATAAGCCCTTTATTATGATATTATTGATTAATATATGTTTTTTTTAAGGAAGAGAGTATGAGCTTTAAGCGAAACTTGCTGCCAAAAATGGCTATTGAAAGATTCTTGGATAATCCAGATGCTTTGTTTATTGATGTTAGGTGTAAGGCTGAACATAAATATGTTGGTTACCCTCAGAACTCAATTCTTATTCCGTGGATTGATGATCCTAGTTGGGAGCCAGACTCAGAAGCTTTTTCTGCTTCAGTATTTAAGGAATTAGATGGCCGTCAAAATATATTGGACACTGAAATAATTTTAATTTGTAGAAGTGGATTTCGATCAAACGAAGCCCTTAAGTGCCTTGAAAATAAAGGTTTCACTCAAGTTTCACACGTTGCTAGCGGGTTTGAAGGTGATTTGGATGAAAATGATCATCGTGGCAACTTAAATGGCTGGCGACATGATGGTATGCCATGGTCACAAAGCTAAACAAGCTCTAAATTAGCATACGAACTAATCAACCACTTCGTACCAACCTTTTGAAATTTAATTTGTAGTCGCATTGAATCACCACTGCCTTCATAATTAACAATCGTACCCAAGCCAAATTTAGAGTGCTTTACGACTTGACCAATAGAATAAATAGAACTGCTTTTACTAGATACCATTTTTTTAGAAAAGGCGTTAGTGTTTTCATAACTTTTTGTGGCTGATTCGTTATTTGGATTTTTAATGTAGTTTAAAAAATTTCTTGGTATCTCATCCAGGAACCTTGAATTTAGTGAATAAAAAGATTGCCCATGAAGAAAACGTCTGCTTGCATATGATAGTGTGAGGGACTGCATTGCTCTTGTCATACCTACATAACAAAGACGTCTTTCTTCATCAAGAAGATGTGGTTCATCTTTGCTTTGCCTGGAGGGAAATAAATCTTCCTCTAACCCTACTAAAAATACAACAGGAAACTCCAAACCTTTTGCAGAATGAACGGTCATTAGTTGAACGCAGTTTTGATTACTTTGGTTCGATTCACCACTGGAGTCGAGTGTTGCGAGAGCTATAAAACCTTGAGTTTCATTCATTTCATTATCTTCTTCATGAACATACTGTGTTGCTGCAGTAACAAGTTCATCAAGGTTTTCACGCTTACTACCTGCCTTGTCAGTTTTATCATTAGCATAGTGACTCATCAAGCCTGATTGCAAAAGAATTGAATCAACCTTCTCACTAAGAGTGAGATTTTTTGTACTATCACTAATCGCTTCAATTAAGTGAATAAAGGCTTGTAAAGCATTTGATGCTCTTGCTGGAAGACTTTCAACAATAGCAATAGATGACTGAAAGAGATCGGTATGGTTCTCAATTGCGTGAGATCTAATTTTTTCAATAGTCGATAGTCCGATTCCTCGTGTTGGGAAGTTGACAATTCTTTCGAAGGCTATATTGTCAGATGCATTTTCAATAAGACGAACATAACCCATCGCATCTTTAATTTCAGCGCGCTCAAAAAATCGCAAGCCTCCATAGATTCTATAATTGAGATTACGTTTAA
>JAPYSK010000040.1 GCA_029936515.1 Candidatus Thioglobus sp. | reverse complement strand
CAATCTGATTATTTATAATAATGTGCACAGTTCCTTGGGTTCTGTATCCTCCAGATTGAGACATATTTAATGTTTCCATAACAACACCCTGACCTGAAAAGGCAGCATCTCCATGAATCAGAACTGGCAAAATCTTTTGACGGTCCTTATCTCCAATAATATCTTGATGGTAGCGAGCGTAACCTTCAATAACTGGATTAACTAACTCCAAGTGAGAGGGGTTAAACATCAATGCAAGGTGAACATCATTTTTAGGCGTTTTAATATCTGAGGAAAATCCTTGGTGATATTTCACATCACCCGTTTGATTCTTAGTAAGTCCCAAGTCACCAGCAAATTCTTTGAATAAGTTTTCAGCACGCTTGCCCATGATATTAATCAATACATTTAAACGTCCTCTGTGAGCCATTCCTAGACAGATTCTCTTCATCGAGTGATTGCCTGAGTGATCAATAAGGACATTAAGTAGTGGTATAAGAGTGTCACTACCTTCTAAAGAAAAACGTTTTTGACCAACGTATTGATTATGAAGAAATTTTTCAAAAACTTCGGCTGCAGTTATTCGTTGAAGTAGCCATTTTTTATATTCTGAATCTTGTTGAAGATTTAAGGACATAGTTTCAATTTTGGTTTGAATCCATTTCCTTTCTTCAATATTCGGGATATGCATATACTCAGTGCCAAGGCTACTGCAATATGTTTTTTCAAGAGAAGCTACTAGTTCTCGTAAAGTATTGCAGTTTGGTCCTTGGTAGGAGCCCATTTGAAAAGTCTTATCTAGGTCTTCAGTAGTTAAACCAAATTCTTCAATTGTAAATGGTGGCGTTGAGTGATGTCTTGGTCTCTTTAAAGGGTCAAGTTTAGCTCTTAAGTGTCCCGAGAATCGATACGCATAAATTAAACGAAGAACACTGAGCTGGGCAGCGCTTTGGTTTGCTGATGTCTGAACAGATGTTGATTCAAAATTTGATTCACCATAATTAATAAAACGATTAATCACTTCTTCATGTGAATTTGAATTGTTATTCATTATTCATAGAATTTATAGAAAGAAAATAGGGAGTTTTTAAGATTTTATGAGAGCGACCAAGACTATATTTATTGCTAAAAAATAGCATGCAATTTTGCACTTGCTTTGTCATCAAAATATTCACAATTTGTGAGTTAGATTTTAACTTGAAATTATATAGGGATTGATATCTTCTAATTGATAATTATTAAAATTAATCATAATATAAATCTGACAACTTTTTTTATTGATAATTAAAGTTTCTAAGACTGTATCATATTCACTACAAATCTTATTCTATTTTTTTAGTGAGTTTTACTGCATCTCTTATTTGAATTTTTTACAATCAAATGAATAATTTTCTACGAATTCTTAAAGAAAAAAACCATATATTAGCTGATGGTGCTACTGGCACTAATTTGTTTGCTATGGGGCTTGAAACTGGCGACCCTCCTGAGCCTTGGAATGTTAATCATGTAGATCGAATTCGTGCGCTTCATCAAGGCTTTGTTGATGCAGGATCTGACCTGTTTCTTACCAATAGTTTTGGCGGTACTTCTTACAGACTTAAACTGCACAAATTTGAGAGCAGAGTTTTTGAGCTAAACAAGGCTTCTGGCATTATTGCGAGAGAGGTTGCTGATAATACTGATCGCTTGGTAATAGTTGCTGGCTCAATGGGGCCAACTGGTGAGATGATTGAGCCAGTTGGCCTCATGACTCCAACTGAAGCGACTAATGCCTTTAAGGCTCAAGCTGAGGGCTTAGTTGAAGGTGGTGTTGATGTTTTATGGCTAGAGACAATGTACTCAATGGAAGAGCTAGAAGCAGCACTAGATGCGGTTAAAGATTTTGGATTACCTGTTTGTGCAACCATGAGTTTTGATACAGCTGGCAAAACCATGATGGGGGTTACTCCATCAAACCTTGCTTTGAGAGCCAAAGATCTTAATTTGACAGGGTTTGGTGCAAACTGCGGCGTAGGCGCTTCTGACCTATTGGCAACAATCAATGACATTAATCAAAACGTTGGTCCGGATACAGTAGTTATTTCAAAGGCAAATTGCGGTATCCCAGAATTTCACGATGGCAGTATTGTCTATTCTGGAACCGAAGAGTTAATGGCAGACTACGTTCAAATTGCTATGAACTCGGGCGCAAAGATTATTGGTGGTTGCTGTGGAACGAGCTTTGATCATGTAAGAGCAATGCGAAAGGCTATGGATGAACACCAGATAAGTTCACCTCCAACTATAGAACAGATTGAAAATATGGTAGGTCCAATGTCAAAGGGTTCTAGGGCGATTTTCCAGGGAGATGACTCAATACCGACTAAGAATCGCAGAAGTCGCCGTTCCAGATAATAATTAAGTTATTTTTGGGTAATTGTGTGGTAATATTATTTTCTTTAAAATAAATATTTAATATCCTAAGTAAATAATTAATTTATGGCTTCTAGCTTAGAAAACACATTAAAACCAAAAAGCGTTTCAATAATAAATAAAGAGCTTCCAAGTTTTGGAACTGATAAGCAGCTAGAAGCATCCATTGGAAAGCAAGTTCGTATTAACCGAAAAAATGCTGGGGTTACACTTCAGCAACTATCAAAGCAATCACAGTTATCTGCAAGCATGCTTTCAAAAATTGAGAATGGTCAGATTAGCGCTTCACTGAAAACGATTCAATCAATATGTCATGCACTTAATATTTCAATTACATCTCTGTTTAAGCAGCATGATAAAGACGTTGAGCCAACCTTTATTAATTCAGGAGAAGGTTTAACAATAGAAAGAGCAGGATCAGATGAGAGTCGTCATTATCAGCTTCTCGGTCATACAGTAGGGGGACCACTAAAAGTTGAGCCATGTCTTATCACTATTAGTTCAAGAGACTATGATTTTCCAGAATTTCAACACAAGGGCGTTGAATTTATATACATGCTTAAAGGTCAAATGGATTATTACTATGGAAGCAAGGTTTACCACTTCAAGAAGGGTGACTCCATATATTTTGACTCAGATAAGCCACACGGACCTAAAAAAATTATCTCAGATGAATGTCAATTTTTAACTGTTATCTGTTCCACTAGTTCTGATTAAATTTAATTTTTTATTGAGGTATTACTAGTAATTCTTTTTTGCTGTTTATTATCTATATAGGTACTTCTCTATAGGACCACTTTATTTTATAATTTTTCTTTTTTTTCTTGATAAATTAGAAGAAAAACAACTCTTTATATAATTTCTTTAAAATCACAAAAATTTCTTGACAATGGAATATTATTGGGCGTATACTCATGCTAATATTTGTTGAATAGTAATTTTTTTTAAGTTATTTCAGTAGCGTAGTTTTTTATTCTTAACTACTACAGCAGGGCTAGCAACAAATTGTTGATGTACTTATTTAGTTTTTTACTTTGAAACAAAATAAATACATATAAAGGGGGTAAATCTTTAATAAATATTTTTTTTATTTTTTTCGGAGAGATTAAATGACAGATTTAGAACAACATGTTAACGAACCTGGTCGCGATAAGCTTGTAAAAGATGTTAAATCTAAGATCGATGCTTTAGGTGTTACATATGTATATTATCAGTTTATATCAGTTACAGGGCGTATCGTCGGTAAGGGTATTCCTGCACGTCACTGGGAGAGATTGGCTGAAAAAGGTTTTCAATTAGTATACGGTTCAACAGCAAACTTATTTATAGATAGACATGGGGATTATATTGGATATGGACCTGAGGCTTCTGAGCTTGTAGGTTTGCCAGATCCAGATACTTTTTGTCAGCTTCCATGGGATAAAAGAGTTGCTCGCGTTTTCTGTAGACTTTATAAGAATCGTGAAGAGCGTGAAAACGCAGGCGCTGCATTAACATCTGATTGCCGTGGTAACTTATATAGACAACACAAGGAATTCCAAGATCAATACGGTTTAGATATGCGTTGTGGTACAGAGCCAGAGATGATGTGGTTAAAGCGTGGCGATGATGGTATGCCAAATGGTGGTGTCACAAAACCAAACTGTTACCACATTGATCAGTTTGAAGAGTTACGTCCAGTATTCATGAAAGTGATTGAATATTCTGAGCAAATGGGACTTGATATTATTCAAGGTGACCATGAAGACGCTCCAGGTCAATTAGAGCTTAATACACAATTTGATGACGTACTCAGAAATGCTGACCGTTTAACAACATACCGCCAAATTTGTGCTCAAGTTGCTCGTGAGTTTGGTTTGATTGCATGCTTTATGAGTAAGCCTTTTATGGGTGTTTCGGCGTCAGGTTGTCACCACAATATGTCTTTATGGAAAGGTGGAAAAGAGGTTTTTCATCCAGAAATTGCTACTGGTGATGGAGAACTTCCAGGTATGCCTGGTTGCTTCACTTACAAAGAGGGTGGTGAAAATACATTTATGCCGGATCCTTCTATTGACGAAAAGATGCCTGGTCCTATTGGACTTAACTCAATCGGTGGTGTTATTAAGCACTTACCAGCACTGACTTCAATTGGCTCTTCAACGGTGAACTCATACCGTCGTCTTTGGGATACGGGTTTTTGGGCACCAATTTTTGCTGACTGGGGTTACCAGAACCGTACCTGTGCGCTTCGTGTTTCTGCACCAGGTCGTTTTGAGTATCGTTCAGTTGACTCAATGGTTAACCCTTACTTAATGGGTTCAGCCTTGTTGAAAGCTATGGGCGATGGTATTGATAATAATATCGATGCAGGAGAGCCTGAAGAGCGCAACATCTATGCAGCAATGGAAGCTGGTAAACAAGTTACTAAGCTTCCTATGACTCTAGGTGATGCGATGAATGAACTTGCGAATGACGAAGTTATTAAATCTGCGATGCCTGATGAAATGTACAAGGTCTATCACCACTACAAGACAGATGAGTGGGAAAGATTCAATCATACGGTTACAGATTGGGATTTGGAAACTTACTTGGACTGCTTACCTTAGGCTAGTTTAATTTAGGTTTTTTATTTATAGAGTGCCCACCTAACCGGTGGGCAATTTTTCGGAAAGGGAGAATATTTTATGTGCGGAATAGTAGGAATTATTCATAAAAATGCTGGAAAGGATGTAAACATTGGTGAGCAAATGACATCAATGCTGCAAGCTTTGAAGCATCGAGGGCCAGACTCAACTGGATATGCAATGTATGGCGAAGATAATGGAAATCAAATTTTGCGTTTTAAGGTTGCTGAAGCTGCTGATCTAGAAGGCAGTTATGATATACATGCTACTATTAAAGAGCGCCTTGAAACAGTGAATTCGAGACTTACTGAGTTAGGTGTTAAAGTTGTAAATAAACAAAGCCCAACAGAATATGCACATCGATATGAGGTTGAATTCTCAGGTGACATGAAAAAAGTTGCCGACTTTGTTGAAGATGTTGAGGGTGTTGAAATTTTATCTATCGGTAACTCACTTGAACTTATTAAGGACTTAGGTGATGCGTCTGTTGTTTCTCATCAATATGGATTAAATGACTTTAGTGGGACGCACGGAATTGGGCACACAAGGATGGCGACAGAGTCGGATGTTGATATACGCTCTGCTCACCCTTACTGGGCTTATCCATTTAGTGATGTTGCAGTAGTTCATAACGGACAGTTAACAAACTATTGGACAAATAGACGTGCACTTGAGCGTTCAGGCCACCGTTTTTCATCCGACTGTGACTCAGAGCTTATCGCCGTTTACCTTGCTGATAGAATGAGCCAAGGTGATGATTTAGAAACTGCTATGAAGGGTTCAATTGACTACCTTGATGGTGTTTTCACATATTTGGTTGCAACAAAAGATCAACTTGGCATGGCCAAGGATGTTATGGCTGCTAAGCCAATGGTTGTATATGAAGGCGAAGATATGATTGCGCTAGCTTCTGAAGAAGTTGCAATTAGAACTTTATTTGATCATCGTATTGAAACATTTGATCCATATCATGGAGAGGTAAAAGTATGGCAGAACTAAGAAAAGAAACGTCTCAGGAGATGGGACTTCATGAAGAGCAGTTAAAAGGAAGAACTCAGAAAAAATTCTTCTCTATTGATGAAAGTGAAAATTTAACGTATTTCCACTCATTTGATGTTGATACGTCTAAGAGTGCAACGATTGATGCACTTGACATGACACCAAGAGAAATTAATCGTGAAATCAGAGAGTTAATGGAAAAAGGTATTGGTGATATTACCGTTGATAACCCTATGTCTAGGCATGGTGTTGGCGTTGGTATCTTAAACAGACTTAACTTAACTTTCTCAGATAGCTTGGGCTACTTTGGTTGCGGTTTAATTGACGGTCCTAATGTTCATATTAAAGGTCGTGTAGGCTGGTCTTGTGCTGAAAATATGATGGCTGGTACTGTCGTAATTGATAAAAATGCTGGCTCTACTTTTGGCGCTGCTATTCGTGGCGGTGATCTCGTCTGTAAAGGTAGTGTTGGTGCTCGTACTGGAATTGACCAGAAGGGTGGCACAATTATTGTTGGCGGAAAGACGGGTGCATTTTCTGGATTCATGATGCAGCGTGGTCGTATGATTGTGCTTGGTGATGCTGGGATGAACTTAGGCGACTCAATGTATGACGGCACTATTTATGTTGGTGGTGAGGTTGAAGAATTAGGTGTTGACTGTGTGCAAGGTGATATGACAGAGCTTGATGTTCGTTACTTAACAGAGAAATTAGCTCTTTATGGTATGAAGTCTCCTAGGGGCGTTGAAAAAATGCAAAAGCATGTTTCTGGAAAAATGTTATGGAACTACGCTAATTTAGAGCCTAACGAGAAAAAACTAATTCTTTAATCGAACATTTAACAAATTAAACAAAAGGAAATATTATGAGTGATTCAGAAGCAAACCATAGACTAGGTAAAAGTTTCATCTTCCCTAAAGCAGTGATGGATGATATTCATATCAAATCTGATTTGGGACGTTATAGAATGAGAGGCTTCTCTCTATTTAAAAAAATTCCAACATGGGATGATTTGACTTTTATGCCAGGAACGTTAACACGTTTTGTTATTGAGGGTTATAGAGAGAAATGTTTGACTAAAACAATTATTGGGCCAGAGGCTCCGAGACCATTAGAGTTAGATATTCCAATTTATATTACTGGCATGAGCTTTGGCGCTTTGAGTTATGAAGCTAAAACTGCTTTAGCTCGTGGTGCTACCATGGCTGGAACTGCTACTTGTTCTGGTGAAGGTGGAATGATTCCAGATGAGAGGCGCTATTCTAGTAAGTGGTTTTATCAATGTATTCAGTCCCGTTATGGCTTTAACCCCCAGCATTTGCGTCTTGCTGATAGTGTTGAGTTTTTTATCGGACAAGGTTGTAAGGTTGGTTTAGGTGGACACCTAATGGGTCAAAAAGTAACTGATCAAGTTGCTGAAATGCGCTCTCTACCTGCTGGAATCGATCAGCGTTCTCCTGCGAGACACCCAGACTGGCTTGGGCCAGATGACTTGGCGCTTAAAATTGAAGAGATTCGTGAAGCAACAGATGGTCAGATTCCTATTCAATTAAAACTTGGTGCTGCACGTGTATACGATGACGTACGTATGGCTGCCAAAACTGGCTGTGATAGTATTTATATTGATGGAATGGAAGGTGGAACTGCAGCTGGACCTCATATCGCGACAGAAGAAACTGGTGTTCCAGGAATTGCTGCAATTCGTCAAGCTCGAAGAGCAATTGATGATGTTGGAATGAGCGGAAGAATTTCTTTGGTATATGCTGGCGGTATTCGAAATGGCGGTGACGTTGCTAAAGCTGTTGCGCTTGGTGCTGATGCGGTTGCAATTGGTCACTCTGCTCTTATGGCGCTTAACTGTAATAGAGATATTCCTGAAGCTGATTATGAAGCTGAAATGGGTGTTAAAGCTGGAGAGTGTTACCACTGTCATACTGGACGTTGTCCGGTTGGTGTTGCGACACAAGATCCAGAGCTAAGAAAACGTTTGGACCCGGATGCGGCTTCCGAGCGTGTATACAACTTTTTACATACACTAGCCATTGAGACTCAAATGATGGCTCGTGCCTGTGGTAAGACGAATATACACTCTCTAGAGCCAGAAGATTTAGCTGCACTTACTATGGAGGCTTCAGCTTGTGCACAGGTTCCTATTGCAGGTTCACAGCATACGGTTGGTCGTCCTGATATGACACGTTTTTAAGATAAGGAGTTATTATGAGTAAAAAAGAAGAAACATTTGTAGTTGGAGCTGATGGCTTAGATACCGATCGCGAACAAGAAATTGGACAACATATTGGTTATAGATATGATGTAAACCTTGTCCCTGACCTTAAGTTTATTACACCTTTTTTGCAGAAATATATTAATAAGATGGGCTGGAAAGATCTTAACTGGTTAGAAGATATTCATATGGGTTATGAGGGCGATCAGGCTGCTGTTTTTGATAGAAATATTAATGGTTGGGTGACTATTCCGGATAATATAAAACTTCCGGATAATCAACAAGAGCGTGACATGATTGCTCGTGAGCTATTGGTTAAGTTTCAAATGTCAGAAAATCATCCAATGGTTGATCTTAATAACGCTTACCGTAAGTTTTAAATACTGTAAGTAACGTTTAGGGGGTAAGAGTAGAGTTGAAATATAATTCTGTTTTCGCTCTTATCTCCTTAGTTTAGCGGCATCCCACCCCCTGGGGTGCTGTTTAAACTAGAATTAAAAAAGTAAAAAATCAGATAATGTAAGGCACAGAATTATATTCATGAGCAATTGAATTTATCAAATTGCTCTATATTTTTTTTCTTGTATACTCAAATCATACTTAACTTAAACTATCTAAATGAGAGTTTCTAATATAAAGTACAGCGACAATTGTGAGACCTACCAAATCCATGGTGGTGAGGCAATTTCTATTGATTTGCAATGTGGTGATTCAGTTGAAATTGTAGACGTTGAGGGAGATCAGCAGTGCAGTGTTTTAGCCTTTGACTCAAAAAAATCTTCTATATTAGACTCATTGAGCTGGATTACTAATCCAAATAATGATTCATCTAAAGTATCCATTGACGCATGCTCTGATATGCTTAAGGCGATATTAGATCACAATCAAATCAAAACTAACAATCTAAATGGTGCCGAGCTATTTTCAGCTTCGAATCCTGCTGATTCAAGGCAGTCGTTTAATATTGATAGTGATACTTTGTGCGTTTTTGATGCAAAGGGAGGTCCTATGTTAGTTGATCAGCATAACTCTCCTACTGAGATATTAATTAATGTTTTAAGAGCAATTCCAACAAATCCATCTGATCGTCTCCCTGAGCCGCTTGCAAAAACGAATAAGGAGATTAGGGTAAAAAATAGTAGTGCAGTTGCCTATAAAGTTAAGGCCGGTGAATACATTCAGATTATAGATGTCGAAGGTCGCCAATGCTCTGATTTTCAGGCATTTTTAGCTGAGGATTTGAAAAATAATTTGGACCTACACCTTGATCCAACAGTTACAAGATCGCTGATGAGCGCAAGTTATCCAGCGCCTGGAACTCATGACAAGTTTTATAATCAAAACTCAGTACCCTTGGTGGAGATTATTCAAGATACGGTCTGTCGTCACGACGCATTCGGTTTAGCCTGTAATTCTAAATACTATGATGATAGGGGATTTCCTGGGCATATTAGTTGCACTGATAACTTTAACAAATCACTTGCGAAGCATGGGGTTGCGCCTCGCAAAAATTGGGTCGCTGTAAATCTCTTTTTTAACACAGCAATCGAAGAGTGCCATTCACTAACTTCAGATGTTTCTTGGTCAAGGCCGGGAGACTATGTTTTATTTAGAGCTATGGATGACTTAGTATGTGTTTCATCTGCTTGTCCTGATGATACAACTTCTGCTAACGGCTGGAATCCAACTGACATTCATGTTAGGATTTATGATAAAACTAATACTTTTTCAACGGCAACGGCCTTTAGGCCTGACCCACAAACAATACCTATTATGACTAAAGAAACCGGTTTTCACAAAAATACCTCAAAGTTAACAAAAAACTTTGATAACTATAATGGCTATTGGTTGCCACTTGAGTACACCAATCTAGGGGCAATAAAGGAGTATTGGCAGTGCCGTGAAGGTGTTGCAATGATTGATCTTGCTCCACTTAGAAAGTTTGAAGTATATGGCCAAGATGCAGAGGCATTGATGCAATATTCGATTACCAAAGATGTTCGTAAACTGGCCATTGGACAAGTTGTTTATTCAGCCATGTGTTATGACAATGGATGTATGGTTGATGATGGCACTCTATATCGTCTTAGTGAGAATAATTTCCGATGGATTGGTGGTTCAGACGATGGCGGAAAATTATTAAGAAAGATTGCAAAAGAACGTAAACTCGATGTAAGAATTAAATCTTCAACAGACCAGCTACACAATGTTGCTGTCCAGGGACCTAAGAGTCGTGAAACATTAGCTAAAATTATTTGGACTCCAAAACTGCAAACCAATCTTGAAGAACTTAAATGGTTCCGTTTCACAATTGGACGGATCGGAGGTGAATTTGGTATTCCAGTGATGGTTTCTCGTACTGGGTATTCTGGTGAGCTTGGCTATGAAGTTTTTGCTCATCCAAACGATTGTGAAGCAGTTTGGGATGCTATAGCAGAAGCTGGAGATGAGTTTGGAATATGCCCTTTGGGTCTTAATGCACTCGATATGCTTAGAATTGAAGCGGGTTTAATTTTTGCAGGATATGAATTTTGTGACCAGACTGACCCATTTGAAGCGGGCATTGCATTTACGGTTCCACTCAAAACAAAAGAGGACGATTTTTCCGGTAAAGAATCATTAATTCTTAGGAAGAATTCTCCACAGAGGACCCTTGTTGGTTTAGAATTAACTAGTAATGAAGTTGCACTACACGGTGATGGCGTGTATATTGGAAAGCAACAGGTTGGAATTATTACAAGTGCAACACGTTCGCCTATACTTATGAAGAACATTGCCTTGTGTAGAATTTCAGTTTCAGAGTCAGAAATAGGCAATGAAGTTGAAGTTGGAAAATTAGATGGACATCAAAAGCGTCTAGCAGCAACTGTAGTCCGCTTTCCGTTTTATGACCCTGAGAAAACTCGAGTTAGAATGTAGTTTTGTCAGAAAAAGAACGCTCTTAGAGAGTTAATTACTTCTAAGAATGTAAGTGTGGTTTTTTATAACAGCTATGTTTGAAAAGTCATTTTTTAAGTGAAATATTTTAAAGGTTTATATTTATTTATAAAATATTTAACGAAACTATAAAGGAGAAATACATGAATAAGTTTACAAGTAAGATAGCTGCAGCTGTCTTAACGATGACTTTGGCTTCTGTTTCTGGTCAGACGCTTGCGGCTGACTCAACAAAGCCAATTATTATTCCAGAACATAACTGGGCAAGCCAAGTCGTGATGGCTCATGTTATTGGATTAATGTTTGAGTCTATGGGTAATAACGTTGAATACGTGTCTGCTGACTCTCAAGGAGTCTATGAGGCGATTCGTAATGGTGACGTAACCATTTCACACGAAGTTTGGCAATCAAGCTTTGGTGCGTCTTTCTATAACGCTATGGCTGCCGGTGGAGTAATTGATGCTGGTGATCATGAGGCGTTAGCAATTGAAGAGATCGGTGTACCTACATGGGTAATTGATCAAGGCTTGTGCCCTGGTCTTCCAAGTTGGGAAGCTCTTGCGGGATGTCAAGATGTCTTTGCAACAACAGACTCTGGTGGTAAAGGACGTATCTTAGAAGGTCCTTCAAGCTGGCACGGTGATGTATTCCCTAACCGTATCAAAGGTCTAGGACTTGATGACCAATACATGGTTAAGTTTGCAGGTACAGGTGATGCTCTTTGGGCTGAACTAGCTGCGGCTAAGTTAGAAGGTAGAGGTACTATTATCTTTAACTGGTCTCCTAACTGGACGGATGCAGAAGGATTTACCTTCCTTGAGTTCCCACCATACTATGAAGGTTGCAGAATCTCTGAAGGTGGAACAATGGAAACTACTGGTTGTGGTTCAATGTTAGGTTGGCTTAAGAAAGCAGCGAACTACAAGTTCCCTAAAACACACCCAGCAGCCTACACAGCGTTTAGTAAGTTATCTTTCACAACAACTGATATAGGTCAAATGGCTGCATTAGTTA
>JAPYSK010000039.1:5961-12732 GCA_029936515.1 Candidatus Thioglobus sp. | reverse complement strand
ATCCTCAATATGGATAGCTGCTACACCGCTATTTGTCATTTCTCGAACACAGCGGACAATATTAAACGCTCCACCCCAGCCAGTATCAACATCTACTAATAATGGTAGTGAAGTTGCCTGTGTAATTCGCTTTGCATCTTCGAGTACATCTGATAACGTGGTAATACCAAGATCAGGAACTCCAAGAGAGGAAGCTGCGACTCCGCCACCTGATAAATAGATTGATTGATGCCCAACTTTTTCAGCCAATATGGCGCTATAGGCATTGACAGTACCTACAATTTGTAGTGGTTTGCTTTCGGCAACCAACTTTCTGAATTTCTTTCCATTACTTTCCAATTGAAATACTCCTTATTTTGGTATTAATTAAAACTTATATTTATTTAACGTACTTCGACAGAATAGTTACTTGCTTTCCAAATCTACTTCAAAAATAAGTCTTTTTACTGTTTCCCAGGCACCCTTGATATGGCGCTTCATGAGAATTTCTGCAAATTCAGGATCTCTATCAGATATTGCATCAATAATGGCTATGTGCTCACTTATACCTAAATCAGCTCTAGAAGGAATTTGGGCTGTTTGTTGCCTGCACATCATTATTAATTGGTACAAACTGTTATCAAGATAATCCAATAGCCATTGATTATTACACTTGGAATAAATATAGTAATGAAAGTCTTTGTCGCCTTCTTCTTGTAGGTAAACATGAGTTCCTGAAGATTCAATTTGATTGTGATGTGAATCTAATAAACGATACAATGTATCAATTTCAGGACGCGTCATCTGGCTAGCAGCAAGGCGAGTTGCAAAACCCTCCATTAACTCACGAATCTGATACAGTTCACGAATTTTGCTATAACTTAGTGATACAACCTTAGAGCCAGAATGAGGAGTTCGTTCAATTAAATTAATAGCTTCAAGCAGACGAAGTGCTTCACGTAATGGGCCACGACTTATGCCAAGTCTAGTGGACAAACTCACTTCACTTATTTTTTGTCCTTGAGGTATAGCTCCTGTGATAATTTCATTCTTAAGTTGTTGAAATACATTACTAGCTATAGTAGAGTGTGTGTTTTTTACCATTTTCAGTATTTATTTTTCCTAAATTTAAAGAAAATATTTTCATCAAATAAGTGCAATATAATACCATTTATTGCATATATTTACATAAAATTGTATACAATAATATTATTAATTGTCAACAATTATATTCTTTTTATTAATAAAAAATGACTATATCTACTATTATTTGTAAATTTATTAAATAATTGTTGACAATAAAAAATTTATGAGTATTATCAGATGTTGCTATATTTATTTGTTATTTATAGTTGTAAAGAATCAATTATTTTAATTATGGAGAGTTCAAATGAGTGATAAACAAAATATAACCCGTAGACAGTTGATACAAGCTGGATCAGCAGTTGCTGCTACACCTATGTTTTTTACAAAAAATGCATGGGCTGCAGAAAGCTTCGCAAATGATCCTGGTGACTCTGCTACTGTCACATTGGGATTTAATGTCCCACAAACAGGTGCATACGCAGATGAAGGTGCTGATGAATTAAGAGCATTTAAATTGGCTGTTAAACATCTAAATGGTGAAGGTGATGGAGGCTTAATGAATACCATGAAACCTATGTCATTAACAGGAAATGGTATTTTAGGTAAAAAAGTTACTTATGTAACTGGTGATACACAGACCAAATCTGACGCCGCACGTGCATCTGCAAAACGTATGATTGAAAAAGATGGTGTCATAATGTTCTCTGGTGGTTCTTCATCTGGAGTTGCAATTGCTGTACAAGGACTTGCACAAGAGTTAGGTGTGTTATTTATGGCAGGTTTAACACACTCCAACGATACCACTGGCAAAGATAAGCGTCGTTATGGTTTCCGCCATTTCTTTAACGCTAAGATGTCTGGATCTGCTTTAGGACCAGTACTAAAAGAAGAAATGGGTACTGAGCGTAAAGCCTACCACTTAACGGCTGACTATACTTGGGGCTGGACTCAAGAACAATCAATCCAAGAAACTACAGAAGGTCTTGGTTGGACAACAACTGCAAAAGTAAGAACTCCTGTTGGTGCCGGTGATTTCTCTCAGTTTATAACACCTGTTTTAAACTCAGGTGCAGACACTCTTATCCTTAACCATTATGGTAAAGATATGATTAATTCTCTCACTCAGGCAGTTCAATTTGGTTTACGTGATAAGCAAGTGAATGGTAAAAACTTTGAAATTATCGTTCCTCTGTATTCCCGTTTAATGGCGCAGGGTGCAGGTAAAAACTTAGAAGGTATTCTTGGTACAGCAAACTGGGATTGGCAGCTTAAGGACGAAGGCTCTATAGCTTTTGTGAAGTCGTTTGGTAGTGAGTATGGATTCCCACCATCAATGGCAGCACAGACATGCTATGTACAGACTTTGTTGTATGCTAATGCCTGTGAAAATGCTGGTACTTTTTACCCACCTAAAGTTATTAAGCAACTTGAAGGGTTTAAGTTTGACGGCATGGGTAATGGACCAACTGAGTATCGTGCTGAGGACCATCAATGCTTCAAAGATGTTCTTGTTGTTAGAGGCAAAAAAAATCCACAAAGTTCTTACGACTTGCTTGATATTGTTAAAGAAGTGCCACGTGCAGATGTTGAGTATGACGCATCAATCTTTGGAGGTGAGTTAGGGCCTTACATAGTGTAATTTAAACATTTTATTACATCGATATTGGCTATCAGATATACTGCTGGTAGCCAATATTTATTTTAAATTGGTAGTACAAAGGAATTTGATAACAAGATGGATTCAATTTTAATTCAGTTACTTAATGGCCTAGATAAGGGTGGTGCTTATGCACTAATCGCTTTAGGTTTAACATTAGTCTTTGGTACCCTGGGTGTCGTAAATTTTGCTCATGGTGCACTCTTTTTGATAGGCGCATTTTGTGCAGTTACTTTTCAAAAAATACTTACTTTTTCAAAAAAGGTGCTTGATCCAAATATCACTTTTTTTGATGCCTATATAGAACAACCCTATTTAGAACTCTGGTTTGGAGAAACAGGACTTGCCATCATAGATTATGCAGTACCACTCTCTATAATCGTAACAATACCGACTATGATGTTGATCGGCCTAGCGATGGAACGCGGCCTAATCAGACACTTTTACAAACGCACTCACGCCGAACAAATTTTAGTTACCTTTGGTTTGGCAATTGTCTTACAAGAAATCATTCGCCACTTTTTTGGTGCCAACCCAATCCCGACACCAGCACCGGATATTGTGTCTGGAAGTGCAGCCATTGGCACTTGGATAGGCCTTGGTGAAAATTTTGTCTACCCATGGTGGCGTTTAATCTACCTAGCCTCCGCCACTGTTATTATTTCTTCGGTATTTGCCTTTCTCCATCTGACCACTTTTGGCATGGTCGTTCGTGCGGGTATGTTTGATCGTCAAATGGTGGCTTTCCTAGGGATCAATGTACAAAGAAAATTTACTATTATATTTGGCTTAGCAGCAGTTGTTGCTGGAGTCGCTGGGGCGATGTACGCTCCAATTCTACCACCCGATTACCATATGGGAATGGATTTCCTGGTTATCTCTTTTGTAATAGTTGTTGTTGGAGGAATGGGCTCTCTCAGAGGTGCGGTTGCAGCAGGATTTTTGCTTGGCATCCTCCAGTCATTAGCTTCGATGACTGTGGTTAGTTCACTATTGCCGGGCATTGACCAAATTATTATTTACTTAGTTGCTGTTGTAATTTTATTAACACGCCCAAGGGGTTTGATGGGACGTAAAGGCGTGATGGAGAATTGATGATGAAGCGGCTGATGAACATATTCAAAAAACAGAGTGATTTAACAACTATCTTGCTGTTCGCTGCCGGAGTTCTGACGATGCCAATCTGGCTAGATCCGATTGGTGCAAACTATCCAGATCTGCTGCAAAAGTTTGTCATTTTCGGAATCTTTGCTGTTGGCTATAATATCTTATTTGGCCTCACCGGCTATCTATCCTTTGGCCATGCAGTCTTTCTTGGGGTGGGTTCTTATACGGCTGTTTGGTCATTTAAGCTTTTCACCATGAATGTCCTTCCTGCAATGCTATTTGCAACTTTAATATCTGGTTTAATTGCTGCAGCCATTGGTTTTGTAAGCATGCGCCGATCAGGAATCTACTTTTCTATTTTAACGCTGGCGTTCGCACAAATGTTTTATAACCTAGCCTATTCAGTATTAATTCCAATCACCAATGGAGAAACCGGACTACAATTAAGAATGCACGACATTAGAATTATAGACAATTATTTTTCTGATCCAGTTCCAGGTCTACCCTCAACAGAGTTTTTTGGCATGTCAATGAATGGTTATTCTGGCTTCTACTTCTGCGCAGTGGTGTTAATCCTAGCCTTCTACGTTGCAATGAAGATATTTCGCTCACCGTTTGGCTTAAAACTGAAGGCAATTAAGTCGAATCAGCATAGAATGCGCTACATTGGCAGTGATACGCGCCCCTATTTGATCACTGCTTTTATAATTTCGGGAATGTTTGCTGGCCTTGCTGGCGCATTGCTGGCAGTCACAGATCCACTAGCAGGTGCTGAGAGAATGCAATGGACAGCGTCCGGCGAGGTCATCCTGATGACCATTCTTGGTGGTGTTGGCACATTATTTGGCCCACTAATTGGCGTTGGAGTTATTAAGTACTTAGAAAATATTTTTTCTGCTATTAATGATGCAGTGCTTCACAATTTCTTTTCATTCATGCCACTGTGGGCTGAAAATCTACTTGTAGCAATAACTGCGCCTTTTGTTGGTGAAGGCTGGCATTTAACCCTTGGCATACTATTCATGGTAATTATCATTTTCCTACCAGGCGGCTTAATGGAGGGTTTTCAGAAGATTAAGACGCGCTATCTAACAAAAAGTATGAAAGACAGTGAAAGCACCACTAAACAGGAGTAATGTTATGTCTAAACCTGTATTAAAAATAAGTAATGTGAATAAATCTTTTGGCGGTTTACAAGCTTTAAGAGATATCAACTTAGAAATTGAAAGAGGCAAAGTCCATGCGATTATTGGTCCAAATGGCGCTGGGAAATCTACCTTACTTAATGTATTGGTTGGTTTATTAGAACCGGATTCAGGCTCAGTTACATTTAATGGCGGTATAAACGTTATTGGCAAAAGCCCACACGAGATCAACCAGATGGGGTTGGCGAGAGTATTTCAGACTCCAGAAATATTTCCCGACTTGAGCTTGCTAGAGAATGTGATGATACCGGCCTTTTCAAAGCGTGATGGTGCCTTTCATTTTCAGTTGTTTCGAAGTCTTGCTAGTGAAACAAAAATCACTCAAGAGGCTAAAGAGGTATTAGCAAGTGTTGGAATGGAGGCTAAAGCTGACGAGACAGCCGGTAGCTTGTCACGTGGTGATAAACGCCGCCTTGAATTAGCAATGTGTTTAATTCAGCACCCAGATTTACTGTTATTAGACGAGCCGACAGCTGGCATGGCCAGACACGACACTAATAAAACAATCGAACTGCTGAAGCAAATTAAAGAAGGCGGCATGACTAAAATTATTATTGAGCATGATATGCACGTTGTTTTTAGTCTTGCTGATACGATTTCAGTACTTTCCCAGGGGGCTATTATTGCCTCTGGCATACCCGATGAAATTCGTGGCAATCCCATTGTTCAAGAAGCTTACCTTGGTGGTGTAGAATTATGAGTAATCAACCCTACGCGCCACACAGTGAGCCCGTTACTTCCCAAGGCTCGGATCCAGCATTTTTTTCTTGCTGGGATTTGCACTCGTATTATGGTGAAAGTTACATCGTTCAAGGCATTAATTTTAATATTCGCGAAGGCGAAATTGTTGCCCTACTAGGCAGAAATGGAGCAGGCAAAACCAGCACTCTTCGCTCCATTGCACGCGCAGCTGAACCTGAAGTAAGAAGTGGAGAGATTTGGCTGGACCACCAGCCTCTACACACCATGCAAGATTATCAGGTTGCGCAACTGGGGGTTGCGCTGGTCCCGGAAGATCGTTGCATTATCGGTGGCTTAACCGTTGAAGAAAATATCCTCTTGGCCCAAATTGAAGAGCCAATCGGCTGGTCTTTAGAGCGTATTTACGAGCATTTCCCCCGTCTTGGAGAGCGTCGAAATCAGGAAGGAATTACTCTTTCTGGCGGCGAACAGCAAATGCTTGCTGTAGCCCGTGCACTGGCTCGTGATATTAAGCTATTACTGCTTGATGAGCCTTATGAAGGTCTTGCGCCGGTGATAGTACGTGAAATTGAAGGGATTCTTAAAAGTATTAAAAAACTCGGCATTACCACTATCATTGTTGAACAAAATGCCGTCGCTGCGCTGCGTATTGCAGATAGAGCATTAATTCTTGATACTGGTGAGATCGTTTTTGATGGAACTGCGCAGGAGCTACTCGATAATAAAGAACTTCGTCACCAATATTTGGCAATTTGAAAATTTTTTAGTATATTTTGCTGATTGTTTTATTAACAGGCATGATTAAATTTGGGCTTTAGCTATTAGGGTCAATAACTTACTCTATAGCCCCTTATTTCCAAGTAATTATATAGAGAATGATGATGTTGAGACCAGCTAGGAATAACTTATTTTGAAACCTAATTAATGAAATGGTGTTAAAATCTTTCACGAAAGGCTAACCTAAAACTTTTGTATATCGTTCCCTTTTTAAGGTTATATAAGTATTAATAAATATTGAAGGACGATTTAATAAAT
>JAPYSK010000039.1:0-5861 GCA_029936515.1 Candidatus Thioglobus sp. | reverse complement strand
TTAATAAATATTGAAGGACGATTTAATAAATGTATTGAGTCATTACTATATTAATGACTCAATAAAGACAACTAACTAACTAAGGAGTATACATATGGGCATGCCAGGACCATTTGAACTGATTATTATTTTGATAATAGTACTACTTATTTTTGGTGGCAAGCGCCTCAAGAATATTGGTGGCGAGCTTGGAGGAGCAATTAAAGGCTTTAAATCCTCCATGAAAGAAACTGAAAAAAACGAGAAAGAAGACATCATTGAAGCTAAATTTGAAAAAACAGATGACAGCACTGATAAAAAATAAAAAACCTATTTTTTTCGTCTAATATAGAACACTATGTTTGATTTCGGTTTTTGGGAAATTGCTATTATTGGCATCATCACTCTTATCGTTGTTGGCCCTGAAAGAATGCCTTCGCTAGCTCGAAAGGCCGGAGTTTATGCTGGAAAACTCAATAAATTTGTTAAAAAAATTAAATTTGATATTGATGAAGAGTTAAAGGTCGATGAACTCAAAGAGCAGCTCTCTATCAAGAATGAAAAGTTAGCTCTCTCAAAATCACTTGACGACGTTAAAACTAGTGTTGACCAATATGAACAGGAAATTATAGAGCCTATAGAGCCAAATCCCCAACCCAAAGAAGACTTAGAAGAAAGCGAAGTGGTAAAAATAAATGACTTTTCCTTAGAAGAATACATCAAATCTGGACCACAAAACAAGGAAACGGATCATTAATCCCAATAATTTAAATAATGCCTGAAGAATCAGCACAACTTGAAAAAATGCCTATAGTTAAACATCTTGTAGAGCTAAGAAGCACCCTTTTACGATCCGTTATTGCCATAGTAATTTTTTTCCTAGCACTGTTTCCGTTCGCAGATGATATATATACCTTTATAGCGGCTCCAATTGTACAAGCCATACCCGGTTCTAACCTTATTGCTATTGGTGTTATTTCACCATTTTTAACACCTTTAAAAATGTCGCTAATTCTTGCTATATATATTGCTATGCCTTACTTACTATATCAGTTATGGATGTTCGCAGCACCAGCGCTATATCGACATGAAAAAAAATTAATTCTTCCACTCGTAATATCATCAACAATTCTTTTTTATACAGGTTTGCTCTTTTCTTTTTATGTTGTTTTTCCTGTTATTTTCAATTTCTTATCAAGCGTAGGCCCCTCCTCAGTCGACTTTGCTCCAGATATTCAGTACTACTTAGATTTTATTCTAAAGGTCTCTTTTGCTTTTGGAGTTGCATTTGAGGTACCTATAGCAACAATCCTACTTATTATGTTTGGAGTTACCACAGCTGAACGACTGAAAAAAAATCGGGCCTATATCATTATTGGTTCATTTGTACTCGGAATGATATTAACACCTCCAGACATTATCTCTCAGTTTCTCATTGCAATTCCTATGTGGCTACTTTTTGAAGCTGGACTATTTTGTTCATCTTTCTTTAGAGTCCGCATAAAAAATACCACTCCAATTATTGACAATAGCGAAACTGAAGCAAACGACTGGACAGATGAAGCTCATAACACTATGATGGATGAAATTGAATCTGAAATGAATGATAAAAACGTCTCAGACAAATAGTAGAGTTAGCATTATCAAATTGCAAGTCGCCATGTTTTAACTATACTTTGACTGGCTTCGCATAAAGAACTATTATATTTCCAATTATGATCAAAGCAACGCCAACTAGACCGGTCCAACTCCACTGGTAGTTTTCAAATAAAGTTGAGAGAAATAATGCAATCGTTGGGGTAAAAATATTAACATATGAAGCCTTATCAGCGCCTATATTACCCACCAATTTAAGATAAACACCAAAACCAATTACAGAGGCTACTATCGCTAAATAGATGAGAGAGATAACGTAGCTATAGCTTGTACTAAAACTGAAACTAACATCACTAAGAGAAACATAAGTAACAATAATAAGAGACCCGTAGAGCATACTAAAGGCATTACTCTGTACTAGAGGCATTTTTCGAGCTTGCATTTGACCAGATAGTAACATTCCTATTGAGGCAAAGAAAGTTGCAAGAAGCATCCAAAGAAAGCCTTTTACAATTCCTGATTCTAGAGACCAATCAGTATTACTAATCTCATTTGAAAATATAATTGACAACCCTAAAATCCCAACTATTGCGCCAAACAATATAGGCAGTCTAATGGGTTTTTTAAAAAAAATAAAACCGTTAAAAACAGTAAACAACGTAAGAGTTGAGAAAATGAGACAAACTAAGCCTGTTGCTAAGTAAAAAGTTCCAAAGTAAGCGCAAATATAGTTAACACAAAATAGAAAAAATCCTAATAAAAGCCAGCTGGAATGTTCTCGCCAAGAAAAAGAAAGTTTAAGACCTCGTGCATAGCACCAAATAAAAAGCATAAACGATGCAAGCAAAAAACGCCATGCTATTGAAACCTGAGGCGCAACATCACCCAACTGAAAACTAATAGCAAACCAAGATGACCCCCAAGCAAGAAGTACAACAAAATAAAGGGCTGCATTCATCTTCTATAAGTAAATTAATTGGCGGATAAAATCTATTGAACTCTGTTCAAAATTAAATCGTCAACAACACCCGGCTCTGCTAAAGTTGACGTGTCTCCCAACTCTGCATAATCATCTTCAGCAATTTTTCTTAGAATGCGTCTCATAATTTTTCCTGACCTTGTTTTTGGAAGGCCCTGAGCAAATTGAATTTTATCAACCGTTGCAATTGGTCCAATCTCTTTTCTAACAAGAGCCACGAGGTCTTTTTTAAGCTCATCTGTAGCATCAACTCCAGCCATAAGAGATACATAAGCATAAATGCCTTGACCTTTTATATCGTGAGGCATACCTACCACTGCAGCTTCGCTGACATTTCTATGAAGAACTAGGGCAGATTCAATTTCTGCTGTTCCAAGACGGTGTCCAGATATGTTTAAAACATCATCGACTCTTCCAGTAATCCAGTAATAGCCATCAGAGTCGCGCTTAACACCATCACCTGCAAAATATTTCCCTGGGTAGGTTGTAAAATATGCCTCCATAAATCGTTCATGGTTGTTATATAAAGTCCTCATTTGACCTGGCCAAGAGCGAGCAAGCACAAGAACTCCTGAAGCCTCACCTTCTAATACTTCACCACTGTCACTTAAGACTTGTGGTTCAACTCCAAAAAATGGCTTAGTTGCCGAACCAGGCTTTAAAGGAGTTGCAAAAGGCATCGGCGTAATCATATGGCCACCTGTTTCGGTTTGCCACCATGTATCAACAACTGGGCATCTTTTTTCACCTACAACATTGTAATACCATTCCCATGCTTCAGGATTTATAGGTTCTCCAACTGTGCCCAAAATCTTTAAACTAGATCTAGAGGTCTTCTGAACAAATTCATTTCCTGCACCCATTAAAGCTCTAATTGCTGTTGGCGCAGTATAAAAAATATTAACCTGATGCTTATCAACAACCTGCCAAAACCTTGATGCGTCTGGATAAGTAGGAATTCCTTCAAACATTAAAGTTGTCCCGCCATTTGCAAGTGGCCCATAGACAATATAGGAGTGGCCTGTAACCCAGCCAACATCTGCAGTACACCAATAAATATCGCCCTCTTGATAGTCAAAAGTATATTTATGGGTCATTGCTGCATAAAGTAAATATCCACCTGAGGTATGGAGAACTCCTTTTGGTTTTCCAGTTGAGCCTGAGGTATAGAGAATAAATAAAGGATTTTCAGCGTCAAACATTTCACACGGAAAATTATCTGATGCATCTTCTACTAGATCGTGATACCAAACATCTCTCTCATTCCAACTTACCTCTCCACCAGTCCTTTTAACAACTACAACAAAATCAACACAATCGCAATCTTTTATAGCTATATCTACATTAGCTTTTAGTGGGACATATTTACCACCACGAACCCCCTCGTCAGCAGTAATGACTAATTTACACTCACTATCAAGAATTCTATCTCTCAGGGCATCAGGTGAAAATCCTCCAAAAACAACTGAATGAATTGCCCCAAGCCTTGCACATGCAAGCATAGCAATAGTTGCCTCAACAATCATAGGCATATATAAACAAATACGATCGCCCTTTACAACTCCCAAATCTTTCATACCATTTGCAAATTTGCAAACCCTCTTATGAAGCTCTTTATAGGTTATCGATTCACTAGAATTTGGATCATCACCCTCCCAAATAATTGCCACTTGGTCAGCGCGTTCAGGTAAGTGACGATCTAGACAATTGTATGAAACGTTTAAAGTTGCACCTTCAAACCATGCAATCTTGCCTTTAGAAAAATCAACATCAGAAACTTTTTTCCACTTTCTATCCCAATCAAGAAAAGTCTCAGCCTGTTCTGCCCAAAATTTATCCGGATTATTCATAGAATACTCATACATAGACTCATAGGTTTCAGCATTAATTAATGGCTTTCTATCACTTTGTATGATTGGATATGTCATTTGTTTTCTCATAATTTAGTTTTATAAAGAATTATGTTACCAAATCAGAGAAAAGTAATATGAACAAATATAATGATTTTTTATAATATGATAAAACAAAAAAAATGACGCATTTGCGTCATTTTTTATTAGCTAAAGAAAAAAAGTTTTACTCGTCCTCTTCCTTTATTGCCAGATCATCGCTTTCTGCTTTAGCATCAAGAGTTACTTCAGATAGCTCGGCTTCTACCTCACTCATCTTAGCTTCTTGGGTGCGTTTATCATGAGCATTAAGCTCTTCTTCCATTACATATTCATCAGTCAAAATAGACGCATCAATTAAGCCAGCCTCTATCTCTCTCAAGGCTAATACCGTTGGCTTATCTTTCCCAACATCAAGGGTTGTCCTGTACCCTCCAGAATTTAACTGGTGCGCACGTTTTGCAGCAATCAAAACTAATTCAAATCTATTATCTACTTTGTCTAAACAATCTTCTACCGTTACTCTTGCCATAATCTTAATTAACCTTTATAAATCAGATGATAAAATGTATCAATTTTACGTTATTATGCCCAACATGGAAAGACTTATTGTGCTTGACACAGAGACAACTGGTATTGACCCTAAAGAAGGTCACCGTATTATTGAAGTTGGTGCCGTACAAATTCTAAATAGAGAAATTACAAATACAGAGTTTCATAAATATATTCAGCCTAATAGAAATGTTGGTGAGTCTGTTAACATTCATGGAATAACAGATAAATTTTTGATTAATAAACCTCAATTTAATCAAATATCTGAAGACCTTCTTTCTTTTATCGATGGCGCAACTTTAATAATTCATAACGCACCGTTTGATTTAGGCTTCCTTAATAACGAACTTAAAATGATTGGCATAAAGAAAAAGATTGAAGACTTATGCACTGTAATTGACACATTAGAATTATCTAAAGAGCAGCGTCCTGGCACAATGCATAACCTTGATGCCTTATGTCGACGCTTCGGTATCGATACTAGTGCACGAACTAGACATGGGGCACTCCTTGATGCTCAAATACTAGCTCAAGTCTATATTGCAATGACTGGTGGTCAATCAATTCTATTTAATGATGAAACAAACACTAAACCTCAGATAAGCGACCCATCTCTAGTTAAAAAAATTAGAGAGAATAAAGACAATATCAAGGTAATTTATGCAAATTCAGAAGAGGTAAAAATACATAAAAACTATTTTAATAAATAATAAATAAAATTGATCGAATATGGTCTGAATTAGGGATTGACTAAGGAGTCTATCAAAGTATAATTACACATCTTTCGGAGTGTAGCGCAGCTTGGTAGCGCATCTGGTTTGGGACCAGGTGGTCGGGGGTTCAAATCCCTCCACTCCGACCAACAA
>JAPYSK010000038.1 GCA_029936515.1 Candidatus Thioglobus sp. | reverse complement strand
AAATAGATGGGATAAATATATTACCTGTGTTGGCTCTATAGGCAATTAGTCGTGCATTAAAAATTATATTTCTAGTAAAGAATTTTCTTTGTCACTAAGAGATTTATCAATCAAACTAATATGTTTGTCAGTAATTTTTTGAATATTATCTTCAGCCCTATGAGACTCGTCTTCTGATATCTCTTTTTCTTTTAATAGTTCCCTGAAGTCTGAAATAGCATCTCTACGAATATTTCTAATTGCAACTCTTGCATTTTCTGCTTCATCTCTCACTACACGAACCAATTCTTTTCTTCTTTCTTCAGTCAAAGGGGGTAATGGGATACGGATTACTTGGCCCATAGTATTTGGATTTAAGCCTAAATCAGAAGTCATTATTGCTTTTTCAATTGGTCTCACCATGTCTTTTTCCCATGGCGAAACTTTTAGTGTTCTAGAGTCTTCTGAAACAATATTTGAGACCTGTGATATTGGCACTAGAGTGCCGTAATACTCAACATTAATCTGTTCAAGTAGCGATGGGTGAGCTCTACCCGCACGGATTTTGCTAAAATCTCCTTCAAGTGATGATAGTGTTTTATCCATCCGACTATTTGCATCATCATGAATTTCATTAATCATTGGTCATCTCCATTTTGACCTACAATTGTTCCAATTGATTGGCCACTTAAAATATTGGCTAATGCATAACTGTCTTCAAACATACTAAAAACACAAATTTTAATATTATGTTCACGGCATATCGTAAATGCAGCGGTGTCCATAACTTGAATATTTTTTTCAATAGCGGAATCAAAGCTAAGTGAATCGAATTTAACGGCATTAGGGTTCTTTATAGGGTCACTAGAATAAATGCCATCAACTTTAGTTGCTTTAAATACACCATCGGCATTAATTTCAACAGCCCTTAGTGCAGCTGCAGTATCAGTAGTAAAACAAGGGCTTCCGGTGCCAGCAGAAAAGATAACTACTTTGCCTTCTGAAAGTGCATTTTTTGCTTTTTTGTGGTCAAAGGAATCACAGACCCCGCCACCAATAGAAAAACCTGACATTACTTCACAAGGTATATTGTGTCTTTCAAAGGCGTCGGATATAGCCAATGCATTAATTACTGTAGCAAGCATTCCAATATGGTCGCCCGTTATTTTATTCATGCCATTTAAAGCAAGATTAGCTCCACGAAAAATATTACCACCACCAATTACAATAGCAACTTCAACTCCCAAATCAAGAGCTGATTGAACAATATTAACCACTTTTTTAAGCATCTCAGGGTCGATGTTTTGATCATTGTTAGCTAGTGCTTCACCACTTAGTTTTAGTAAGATTCGACGGTAAGAAACCATAGCTTAAGAATTGAATACAAAATTGTGATTTTACACAAGGCATGAGTATAATGAACCCTTTGTCCAGCATAAAAAACGAGTTTATGGATTCAATCAGTATACGTGGCGCCAAAGTCCATAATTTAAAAAACATTGATGTAAATATCCCAAGAAACAAGCTCGTTGTTATTACAGGACTCTCTGGATCTGGAAAGTCATCGTTGGCTTTTGACACAATATATGCAGAAGGGCAGAGGCGTTATGTTCAGTCATTGTCTGCTTATGCAAGGCAATTCTTATCATTAATGGAAAAACCTGATGTTGATCATATAGAGGGCCTATCTCCAGCTATATCAATTGAACAAAAAGCCACTTCACATAACCCTCGCTCTACTGTTGGAACAATAACAGAGATTTATGATTACTTGAGATTGCTTTTTGCAAGGGTTGGGATACCTAAGTGTCCTGACCATGGAACTGACCTGCAGTCTCAAACTATTTCTCAAATGGTTGATGCAATACTTTTATTGCCAGATGATGAAAGAATTATGATACTAGCGCCGATTGTAAAAAATCGAAAAGGGAGTCATAATAAATTGTTACAAGAGTTAGCGAATGAAGGCTTTCTAAGAGCAAGAGTTGATGGGGAAATACTTCTTCTTGAAGAGCTACCAGAGCTGGATGGAAATAAGAATCATACTATTGAGATTGTTGTTGATAGATTAAAGGTTCGACAAGATATTTCATCAAGATTATCAGAGTCTTTAGAGACCTCTCTCAATATGAGCTCTGGAATTGCAAAAGTTTGCTCGATGGATGTTAATTCAAGCTTGGATGAGTTAACATTTTCTGCAAAATTTTCCTGTATCCATTGCGGCTATTCTTTAAATGAGTTAGAGCCTCGACTTTTTTCTTTTAATAATCCAGCTGGAGCATGTGAAACCTGCGATGGCTTAGGTGTAAAAGACGTATTTGATGAAGATAGAGTAGTGGCTAATCCTGAGCTTAGCTTGGAAGATGGTGCAGTATATGGTTGGAGTAAAAATAATGCCTATTTTTATCAAATGTTGACTTTGGTAGGTGATTTTTATAATTTTAGTACTTCTAAACCCTTTAATGAGTTAACAGAAGAGCATAAAAAAATAATACTTTATGGTAGTGGCAGTCAGTCAATCGATTTCTCTAAGATAAAAGGAAGAAGGGGATGGTCAAGTAAGAAGAAGCCTTTTGAAGGGATTATTCCTCGAATGATCCGCCGTTATGAAGAGAGTGATATTCGTTCTGTAAGAGAAGACTTATCTAGATATGTTATTAGTAAGCCCTGTTTAAGTTGTCAAGGAGATAGGCTTAATGCATCTGCAAGAAATGTATTTATAGGTAACAATAATATTTCAGATTTAACAAAGCTGACTATTGATCAAGTTTTTAATTTTTTTGATTCACTAGAACTTAAAGGTCAACGTGGTGAAATTGCCAGCAAAATTCTTAATGAAATTTTACAGCGCTTACATTTCTTAATTAATGTTGGACTAGACTATCTTAGCTTAGAAAGAAAAGCAAACTCCCTTTCTGGTGGCGAAGCTCAGCGAATAAGGCTAGCTTCTCAGATTGGTGCTGGGTTGATTGGCGTGCTTTATATATTGGACGAACCATCAATAGGTCTTCATCAGCGAGATAATCAAAAATTATTAAATACGTTAACTTATCTAAGAGATTTGGGAAATACTGTAATTGTTGTTGAGCATGACGAAGAGGCAATTAGACAAGCAGACTATGTTGTCGATATAGGTCCAGGAGCCGGTATTCATGGAGGCGAGATTGTCGCTATGGGGTCGCCAGAAGATGTAGTTTCGAATACAAATTCACTTACTGGAGATTATTTAAGTGGTCGACAAGAAATTAGCATACCTAAAAATAGAAAACAAGCAACTGATTGGCTCACTATAACTGGGGCAAGTGGAAATAATTTAAAGAATGTTGACTTATCAATCCCTGTTGGCGTATTGACATGTATAACGGGTGTTTCGGGCTCAGGCAAGTCTACATTAATTAATAATACATTATATGAATTAGCTGCAAAAATTCTAAACCGATCTCAAACTGACTCATCACCTTTTAAAGAAGTAAAAGGAATGAATTTCTTCGATAAAGTAGTGAATATTAATCAAAGCCCAATTGGTAGAACTCCTAGATCAAATCCTGCTACATATACTGGCGTATTCACTATGATTCGTGATTTATTTTCTCTAACACTTGAATCTCGCTCTCGTGGTTATAAATCTGGCCGTTTTAGTTTTAATGTTAAGGGTGGTCGATGTGAGGCTTGTAAAGGTGATGGTCTAATAAGGGTAGAGATGCATTTTTTGCCTGATGTTTATGTTGCATGTGATGTTTGCACAGGACATAGATATAATCGAGAAACCTTAGAAATTAAATATAAGGGTAAAACAATTGCAGAAGTTTTAGAAATGACTGTAGAAGATTCATTAGAGTTTTTTTATGCGCTACCTAAAATTACTCAAAAGCTACAAACTTTGATGGATGTAGGTTTGTCTTATATAACGCTTGGACAAAATGCGACCACATTATCCGGTGGTGAAGCTCAGCGCATAAAGCTCGCAAAAGAACTTTCAAAATCTGATACTGGGCAAACTTTATATATATTAGATGAGCCAACCAGTGGACTTCACTTCCACGACATTAAACAGTTGTTATCCGTTATAACTAGACTAAGGGACCGCAACAATACGATTGTTATTATTGAGCATAATCTTGATGTAATTAAGACAGCGGATTGGATTGTAGATCTTGGACCAGAAGGAGGAAATAAAGGTGGAGAAATAATTGCTTTTGGGACTCCAGAAAAAGTCTCTGAGTCATCTAGATCATTTACAGGGCAGTTCCTTAAAAAACTTCTTAGGAGGAAGAACTAAACTCCTTAAGAATCATTATAAATTCATTTTTACCATTAATTTTATGAATAGTAACAGGCTGGAAATTATCATGCAAAGAGAGGTTTAGTGTTAATTGTAATTCCTCACAGTAAACCTTAACAGTCTCTATTTCATTTTCATTGATATTTATAGACTCAAATCCATCAACAAGAAACTTTAGATGCTTGACACCAACTTGGTCAACTACTTGATAAGTAAATTCTAATTGATTAGGTTTGTTACGAATATCATTAGCTAGCGCAAGATAAACGCTTAATTGGTCAACAAGCAATCCTGGTTTAACTTTCCACTGTTCACCAGTGCTAGATAAGGCATAATTTTTATCAGTAATGATTTGAATTTCGTAATTCTTTTTAACTTCATCTTTAACCCTTTCAATGACACTAAAGTAGGTATTAATTATTTGACCATCTGTCTCGTCACCAACACTTTTTTCAAACCTAGAGTAGTCATATAAAACCTTCCATAAAGACCCAGTAGTGGCTTCAGTATTGAAGACAAAGTGATTTTCATTAACTTCTAAAACTAATGATGCGATACCAATCTTTAAGTTGCCCATTTTCGTTTTTGCATAAAGATCATAGCTTCCTTCGTAGGCAGTAAGTGCATAGATTTGCAACGAAGATAAAAAAGTTAAGATAAAGATAAGAGTTTTTTTCATAATACTCTTCCATCAAGTGTAGCAGTACTTTCATCAATGAGTTTTAAGCGTTTTTGAGTATACCACTGAATAACTTTAGGATAGAGAATATGCTCTTTTTGAAGAACTTTATTAGCAAGAGTACTGGCATCATCCTTAGGATCAATAGATACAGTCTCTTTAGCAATGACTGGCCCACCATCAAGTTTTACTGTTACAAAATGAACGCTCGCGCCATGTGTTTTTTCTGAAGACTCAATAGCCTTTTGATGAGTATTTAGTCCAGGAAATTTAGGAAGAAGTGAAGGGTGTATATTAAGAATTTTCCCAAAGTACTTTGAAATAAAATCAGAGGAGAGAATTCTCATAAAGCCCGCTAGAATTATAACTTCCACGTTATGTTGATCAATAACTGAAATAAGTTCTTTATCAAAAGCAAGATTTGAATCAAATAATAAGGGGTCAATAAAAATACAATCTATATTAGCCTTTTCAGCTCTTTTTAAGCCAAAAGCATCTTCTTTATTGCTTATTACACAGCAGATTTGCAAATCAATTTTACTTGCATTATCTATTATTGATTGCAAATTAGAGCCATTACCTGAGATTAGAATAACAGCTTTCATATGATTAAATTAAAACTTGTTCACCTTCTGAATCAATTACTTCACCTATTAGCCAAGCATTTTCACCACAAGATTTTAGAATATTAATTGCTTCATCTGATGAAGCTTTAGGAACTATAACAACCATTCCTACTCCACAATTTAGTACTCGATACATCTCCATAGTATCTATGTTTCCTTCAGATTGCAACCACTTAAAAATTTGAGGAAGCTCCCATGAATTTTGGTCTAAATTTGCAGCAAGATGTTTTGGTAATACTCTAGGTATATTCTCTAGTAAGCCACCTCCTGTAATGTGTGATATTGCATGAACAGGTAGATTTTGAATTAAGGAAAGAATCGATTTAACATAAATTTTCGTTGGCTCTATAAGTGAATTGAGTTGGCTGGAGCTAGGTTTGGATTTTTCTAAAACCTTACGAATAAGAGAATATCCATTTGAATGAGGACCTGATGATCCAAGTGCAATTATTTGATCTCCAGTAGAGACCTTTGAGCCATCAATAATTTGATTTTTTTCTACAATTCCTACGCAAAAACCTGCTAAATCATATTCTTCGCCATTATACATGCCAGGCATTTCAGCAGTCTCACCTCCAATTAAGGCGCAACCAGATTGAATGCAGCCTTCACCAATTCCAGAAATGACTGAAGTCGCAACTTCTTCATTGAGAGATCCTGTTGCGTAATAGTCTAGAAAAAATAACGGTTCAGCGCCCTGAACTATTAAATCATTAACACACATTGCAACCAAATCAATTCCAATAGTGTCATGTTTATTAAGCATTTCTGCTACCATTAATTTTGTACCAACACCGTCAGTACCTGAGATCAAGACAGGGTTCTTGTATCGATCAATGGGAATTTCAAACATTGCACCAAATCCTCCTAAACCAGCTAAAACGCCTGGCCTTAAAGTTGATTTTGCAATGGGTTTAATTTTTTCAATAAGTTGATTTCCTTTGGTAATATCAACCCCTGAATCCTTGTAAGTCAATGATGACATCTTGGTTTTTCCGTATAATTAAGGTCTATAACTAAATGATTTAAATTAGGCATACTAATGAGCTATTCAATGCTACCTAATGCGCTTTCAGTAATACGCATTATTTTAACAGTTCCAGTTGTTATAGCACTACTAAAAGGGCAGTATCTTTTAACATTGCTACTATTTTTGTTAGCAGGAATTTCTGATGCATTGGATGGTTGGATAGCTAAACAGTTCTCCTTTCAAACGAGACTCGGCTCTATTCTTGATCCGATGGCGGATAAAATATTGTTAACGTGCACATTTATAACGCTTTATTGGGTTGGAATTTTACCTTTATGGTTATTGATGTTAATTTTTGTTCGTGATGTTATTATTGTTGCAGGTGCTTTAGGATATTTCCTAGGTGAAATTACCAGTGATAGCGAATTATTACAGCCAACTCTAATTAGTAAGTTCAATACTGTCTTACAAATAGCTTTAGTTCTGTTTTTATTGTTGATTCAGATTTATGTTGAGTTTTCTATCTTTTTAGAAATGGTATTTATTATAGTTGCTACCTCAACAGGCTTGAGTGGCGCAGATTATATGTGGCTTTGGATTAAGAAATTTATTTTGCAAGAGTCTAAAAAATGAACCAATTGGGATTACCTATTTCACTTGATTCTAAAATGTTATTAGATAATTTTGTTGGTAACAAAGAGCTTCTTGAATTTATTGATCAGTTCTATGAAAAAAAGAACTCTGTTGAAATTTATGTTTATGGAGCTCAAGGGCTTGGCAAAACTCATGTTTTGCAGGGAGCTGTCCTAAAGGCACTTTCAGACAATCAAAATGCTATTTACATTGATTGTAATGATTCTTTACCAGAGCACATACTAGATTCTATTGATCAATTAAATTTGATTAGTCTAGATAATGTTGATGTTATTAAAAACGATAACCAAGACTTCTTTTTTGATTTATTTAACCGAGCGAGGCAAGCAAAAATTTCTATTTTAGTTAGTGGTTCTAATATGCCAGCTGACTTGAGTGTTATGAAAGACTTAAAGACTCGCCTTAGTTTGGCAGCAGTTTATAAGCTAGAAGAACTCAAAGATGAATTAACGATGTCTGTACTAAACAATCAAATGAGCGAGAGAAATCTAACGATTGATTCTAAGGTTTATGAATATTTATTTAAATATTACTCTAGAGATGTGAAGATTTTATTATCTGCGATGGATCAGTTAGATAAAGCATCACTTCAATCAAAAAAAGCCATCTCAATTCCTTTTGTTAAAAAAACGCTTCGACTTTAAGAGCTTTACTTAATTTAGTGATATTGTTAGTTTATTTATCGATCTCTATTTAAAGTGCGAAGTAACTAATGAATCATTAGTCATTATGAACGCTTTATAATAGAATTTTAATTGTGCTAAAAGTATGGACCATCTACCCATTTTTATTAATTTAAGACAAAAACCATGCCTTGTTGTAGGAGGGGGTGATATTGCTCTTAGAAAGATTAACTTATTGTTAAAAGCACAGGCAAGTATTACTTGTGTCTCTCCAGTTGTTTGTGATGGTTTAAATAACTTAGCTAAAGAAAATGTTCTAAATGTAGTTAAAAAGAATTTTGAAGCTTCAGACATTAGTGATCATTCGGTAATTATTTCTGCCACCAATGATTCTAAAGTAAATGCTGAGGTATCCAGACTTGCGCATAAGTTACGTATTCCAGTTAATGTAGTTGATTCACCAGATTTATCGAGCTTTATTATGCCCTCTATTGTCGATCGATCGCCCGTCGTAATTGCTGTTTCATCGGCTGGTAGAGCACCAGTTCTCGCTCGCATAATTCGAGCAAAATTAGAAACTATTATTCCTAGTGCTTATGGAACTCTCGCAGAGATTGCTGGGGAGTATAGGCAAAGAGTTAAAGACAGGTTTTCTAAGATAAAAGATAGAAGAGCATTTTGGGAGACTACTTTTTCTGGAGTAATTGCTGAGAAAGTTTTTTCTGGACGAATTGTTGAGGCAAAAGCTGATATAGAAAAACAACTTAAAGACTCGGTTGAACTGAGCATGGGGGAGGTTTATTTGGTGGGCGCTGGGCCAGGTGACCCTGATCTTTTGACCTTTAAGGCATTAAGGTTGATTCAGCAAGCTGACGTAGTTCTATACGACAGATTGGTATCTAAAGGCGTTATGGAGTTAGTTAGGAGAGACTCTGAGCTCATATATGTTGGTAAAAAAGGTGGTAGTGATGAGTCTACTCGACAAATAGATATTAATGAACAGTTAGTTAAGCTGGCAAAATCAGGAAAGAGGGTATGTCGACTGAAGGGCGGTGACCCATTTATTTTTGGTCGGGGAGGCGAAGAGATAGAGACTCTTTCTGAAAATGGAATCCCGTTTCAGGTCGTTCCTGGAATTACAGCTGCATCCGGCTGTTCTTCTTATGCTGGTATTCCTCTGACTCATAGGGATTACTCTCAGTCTTGCAGATTTGTAACGGCTCATTTAAAAAATGGAACTAGCAATCTTCCATGGGAGGAGTTAGTTGTAGAACAGCAGACTATTGTTTTTTATATGGCTTTGAGTGGTGCAAATCACATATGCGAACAGTTGATTGCTCATGGAATGCGAAAAGAGATGCCTATTGCAATTATTGAAAAAGGAACTATGCCTGAGCAGAAGGTCTATATAACAACTTTATTGGCCTTACCAGATTTATTAATAAATGAGGATATTCATGCCCCTACATTAATGATTGTTGGAGAGGTTGTGAAACTGAATGAAAAGTTAAATTGGTATGGTAATTTAAAGAATTAGTAAATCTTATTTAATTCTAATTGGGTATAATTCAGAATTCTTCGCGGGAGTGGTGGAATTGGTAGACACGCTGGATTTAGGTTCCAGTGTCGCAAGACGTGAGAGTTCGAGTCTCTCCTTCCGCACCATCAAATCTTTTTTCTATAGTTCTTTAGTAGTTCATTTTATTTTCTAAGGGGCTCCCACCAGGGAGTTTGAGGAAGGTCAACCAAATCGAATATTTCACCAATCGTAGGAGTGGCTATGTTGATGTTTCTTTTTTTAGCTTCTTGGGTAACACGAATTATTGGCTCATCCCAAGGGTGAATAGATAAGTCGAATTTAGACCAATGAATTGGGAAAAGTACTTTTGCTTTTAAGTCAATATTTGCTTGAACAACCTCATCTGGAAACATATGGACTTTTGACCAGCCAGCGTTGTAGGCACCATTCTCAATAAAGGCTATATCGAAAGGACCATATTGATCACCTAACTCTTTAAATGTTTCTGAATATCCACCATCTCCACTGAAGTAAGCTTTCAATGTGTTAGAGGAAATAATCCATGAGCCCCATAGGGTTGAGTTTCCGTTTGTTAGTCCTCGTCCACTAAAATGTTGAGCAGGGGTTAATGTGAACTTAATATTTTTATAGTTTTCGCTGTCATGCCAATCAAGCTCACTAATCCTTTCTTTGTCCACGCCCCATCGTTCCAAATGCGCTTTAATTCCTAAAGGAACAAAGAAGTGATCGACTCGTTTAGAAAGTTCTATAATTGCTTTTGAGTCAAGGTGATCATAATGGTCATGGGATATGACTACAACATCTACTTTTGGAAGATCATTGATATTAGTTGGATTTTCATATGCAAAAGGCTTGCCAAAAATTGGAATTGGAGAGGCTCTATTGAAGACTGGGTCAGTCATAATAATTAATCCATCAGTATTCATCAAAAGAGTTGAGTGACCAAGCCAAGCAAACTTACCTGGCGTTAAATCTGTATTTTGAAATTTTTTTGTAGGAAGTAGTCCCAATGGATTTTTGTCTTTAGACGGAGAAATCCAATCCATTAAAGAAGCGCTTTTCTCTGAAGTTCGTAAATTTATATATGTTGTTTGTAAATTAACAAATTTTCCATCAATAAAGTTTTTTGAGCTTTTAATAAGTTTGTTACTATCTTTGTCAGGTGAACCTCCAAAGACCGGGGAAAAATTAAGAAACAGAAACACTACTATGGCAAGAATAATGACTATGTAAATTAGGTATTTAATTATATTTAATATGGTGAATATAATTTCCATGATTCTTCGTTTGCAATGGTTAAATTAATAAATGTAAATTTTAAAGCTAAATGTTTAATATATTAGCTTTATTAAAGATAATAGTAGTTTTTAATTTCCATTAGTAATTATCAGAATAATGAAACAATGTGAGTCAATATAGGACCACAATAATCCTGTAAAATATTAGCCTCTTAAAGCCTATTTTTTGTTTTTAACAAGTAGTAAATTATGTTAATTGAAGTTGGACATTTTGCTCTCGTTCTTGCATTAATATTTTCTGTGTTGCTGGTGGTTTTGCCTTCGATTGGTCTGTACCAGAATAAATTTTCACTGGCACAACTTGCGAAACCTTTAGTTTGGGTTCAGTGCTTTTGGATTACTGTTGCTTTTTTTGTTTTAATGAGTGCTTTTCTTACTAATGACTTTTCAGTGAAGTATGTTGCTGACAATTCAAATACTCAGCTTCCAATATTATATAAAGCCTCTGCCGTATGGGGTGCTCATGAAGGCTCTTTGCTTTTATGGGTTTTTGTACTTTCCTTATGGAGCGTTGCGGTAAGTCTTTTTTCAAAGCGAATTCCATCAGACTTATTAAATCAAATTCTCATAGTGTTAGGTGCTGTGGGCTTTGGATTTTTGCTTTTTTTACTTTTTACATCTAATCCATTTGAGCGATTAATGTTTCCTCCATTAGAAGGTCGAGAACTTAATCCACTTCTCCAAGATTTTGGTTTAGCAGTCCACCCACCTATGCTATATATGGGCTATGTTGGCTTGGCAGTTCCTTTTGCTTTTGTGGTGTCTGCATTAATAAGAGGCCAGCTCGATAGTACATGGCTAAGATGGACTAGGCCTTGGGCACTAATCTCATGGGCCTTTTTAACAGTGGGAATTACTCTTGGAAGTTGGTGGGCGTATTATGAACTTGGTTGGGGTGGATGGTGGTTCTGGGACCCTGTAGAAAATGCATCATTTATGCCCTGGCTGGTTGCAACTGCACTTATCCATTCCTTAAGTGTTAGTGAGAAAAGAGGTGCATTCAGGCAGTGGACAGTACTTCTAGCTATTGGTGGGTTTTCATTAAGTTTATTAGGGACTTTTTTAGTTAGATCTGGTGTTTTAACATCTGTTCATGCTTTTGCTACAGACCCCACAAGGGGTTTGTTTATTCTGATATTTTTATTTATTGTTATTGGTGGATCTTTAGTTTTATATTCAATGCGTTATAACTTATTACAAAAGAGCAATCCTTTTGCATTATTTTCAAGAGAAACTGGACTTTTAATTAATAATATATTACTTGTTACAGCAATGCTCAGTGTACTTTTAGGAACGCTTTATCCACTAATACTTGATTCCCTAAACCTTGGAAAAATATCAGTTGGAGCGCCATATTTTAAGGCAGTTTTTGTACCTATTATGCTACCTGCAGTCATAGCACTGGCAATTTTTCCTTTTGTTCGCTGGAAGAAAGATAATTTTTCTAGAATAGCCTCGCTACTAAGGTATGACTGGATTGGTATTGTATTGTTGACATTGCTTGCAAGAGTTATACTCACAGATAATATTTATGTACTAATTGCAATTGGGCTTTTTATTTGGGTTACTGTTCATGTAATGGTTTTATTTATAAATCGTATCAGAGCAAAATCAAAGTTTTCATTGGCCTTTATAGGGATGATTATTGCACATCTAGGAATCGCAGTGTTTGTTCTTGGGGCTACTGTAACAACTCAACTTGGGATTGAAAAAGACATAAAAATGAGTATTGATGAATCTCAAAATATTGCAGGTTATGACTTTATCTTCAATGGTGTAAATCGTTACGAGAGAGATAATTATTCTGGTTTTATGGGTGATATAAACGTATATAAGGCTGGCAAAAAAATTGCACAACTTAGTCCAGAGAAGCGTTACTACCAGAGTGGTATGCCAATGACTGAGGCAGCAATTGATCCTTCGTTCACTAGAGATCTCTATGTGGCATTAGGAGAGGAGTTGGCTGGAGGTGCTTGGAGTGTAAGGGTTTACTATAAGCCTTTAGTTAGATGGATATGGCTGGGTGGACTTATGATTGCTCTTGGAGCTTTGTTTGCTGCAATAGATCGGCGATATTTTTTAAGGATTAAGTCATGATTCTAAGCTGGCAATTTATTTTGATGATTGTTTTATCAAGCCTATTTTTAGCTTGGTTTTTGTACAGACCTATCAAAGCAAACTTAAGTGATGATGACTCCAATATTGCTATTAATCGTCAGAGACAAAATGAACTTGAATCAGATATTAGTCAAGGTCTTATAGAGCAGGCTCAATACCAGGAAGCTGAAGAAGAGATTATTAGTACTTTAGCTTCAGAGCTTAATAA
>JAPYSK010000037.1 GCA_029936515.1 Candidatus Thioglobus sp. | reverse complement strand
GCCACTTATGGTAACCATGAGAACTCCAGGAGATGATGAAGCCTTGGTTAGTGGGCTACTTTTTTCTGAGGGTATTATCGAGGATAAAGGCGCCATAGATAAGATTGAAATTAATGGTGAAAATAAGGGTAAATACGATGTTGATAATTCCCTAATTGTTACCTTAACAAAGGGTAATCAATTGGATTTAAAGAATTTACAGCGTCATTTTATGGTCAACTCTAGTTGTGGGGTATGCGGAAAAGGCACTTTGAATGCTATAGAGATTGCCTATGAGCCAGAAATTGATAAAGCTGGCCCTCTAGTCAGTATTGAGTTGATTACAGAATTACCTAATATATTAAGGTCAAGACAGGAACAGTTTGCTAATACTGGAGGAGTTCATGCCAGTGCATTATTGGACGAGAGTGGAAAAGTTCTCCACTTAGCTGAAGATGTAGGAAGACATAACGCGCTGGATAAATTGATAGGTCATGTAAGATGTAATGATATGTTGAGGCCGCTCGAGCAATTTGTCATGTGCTCTGGTCGCTTAGGATTTGATATCATCCAAAAAGCGTTGATGTCTAGAATAGGAATGATAGTAGGTATTGGGGCGCCAACCTCATTAGCACTTGATTTAGCAAGAAAATTTGATATTACTTTAGTTGGTTTTATCAAAAAAAATAAATATAATGTCTATACTGGTGCTTGGCGCATTAGAGAAAGAGTTTAGGAGATTAAATGTCTAGAAATATCAGTTTATTGTCAGGAAAAAAGGACGACAAAAATAGCTTGTTTGGAAAGATTTCAGTTAGTCCAACAGAAGCCAGTGACTCTCAGCTTGCAGCCGAATACAATTTGGGTGTTTCTACAATCCATAGTACTAAGAGTTTTTATGACTTTCTAAGCGAAGACTTTAAAAGTAAAAAAGCCTATGTATGTTCTGGAAGCGCTTGTCTTTGTAGAGGAACCCAAGATGTGGTTGCTGATAAACTTAATCAAAAGTTTGGAGAAGAAAACGTTGGTGAAATGATTTGCCTTGGAAGGTGTTATGAGAATAGTGCATTTAACTATAACGGTGAAAACTACTCCGGTGATGATATCAATAAATTAGATCAAATTATTGCTGGCAAGCATACCAGTCCTGCTTATACAATGAAGTCATTTTCAAACACCTCGTTCTTAGTTGAAGACAAGATTTTTTCTACTTATGATGACTTTAAAGATTTGCTAGAAGTATGTTTTGCAACTGAAAAAGCTGATTTAATTGCGACTCTAAAAGACTCAGGACTTCGTGGACGTGGAGGTGCAGGCTTTCCAACTGGAATGAAGTGGGAGTTTTGTAAGGATCAAGAGGTCACCACTAAATACGTTGTTTGTAATGCTGATGAAGGCGATCCTGGAGCATTTTCTGATAGATACTTGCTAGAAGAGCAACCACTGAAAGTTTTGTTTGGTATGGTAATCTGTGCCTATATTATTGGCTCAAAGCAAGGTTTTTTATATATTCGAGGTGAGTATCCTGAATCAATTACTATTACGAACGATACATTGGCAAAACTCCGTGAATTGGGATTACTTGGTGATAATATCTTAGGAACTGGTTTTGACTTCGATATGAATGTTGTTGAAGGTCAAGGCGCTTATATTTGTGGCGAAGAAACGGCATTGATAGCCTCTATTGAAGGTCGTCGTCCTGAGGTAGATGTACGTCCTCCGTTTCCAGTAGTTGAAGGTTTATACAAAAAACCAACCGTAGTTAATAACGTTGAAAGCTTAGCAGCAGTAGCTGCAATATTTAAACTTGGTGGTGAAGCCTACAAAAAAATTGGTAACGGCAGGTCATTAGGTACTAAATTAATATCTCTAGATGGTTATTTCAATAATTCAGGTCTTTATGAAGTTGATATGGGTACACCAATGAGTTTTATTATTGATGAAATTGGAGGTGGTTTTAATGACAATATTAAGGCAATACAGATTGGCGGACCACTTGGTGGTGTAGTTCCAGTTGATATATTGCGAACTTTGACATTGGATTTTGAAGTTTTCTCCGAAGGAGGATTTTTGCTTGGTCATGCAAGTTTTGTGTGTATTCCTAAATCGTTTTCGGCAGTAGAATATGCAAAGCACCTGTTTGCTTTCACTGCTCATGAGTCATGTGGAAAGTGCTTCCCATGTCGATTGGGGGCAACTCGTGGCAAAGAAATGTTAGAATCAGCTTTAGAAAAAGACCAGAAATTCTCGGAAGAGCTGATCCATGATTTATTACAGACAATGGAAGTAGGCTCACTATGCGCTTTAGGTGGAGGACTTCCTCTTGCAATTAAAAATTTACTTGAGCACTGTGCTGACGAGTTTGAACCATTAATGGAGAAGTAGTATGTCAGATAATCCACAAGGAGTATTCATTGATGATGTTGAGTTTCCATTTGATGAATCAAGCTCTATTTTAGAATTTAGTAACAAATCTTTGGGTGAAAAAATTATCCCAACACTTTGTGATGACGTCAACCTAAAACCTTACGGCGCTTGTCGTGTTTGTTCAGTTGAAGTTCAACACACTGAAGATGGGCCTAAGAGAACTGTTGCCTCTTGTCATACACCGATTAATCCTGGTATGCGAATTTATACCAATTCGGATAGTGTTAAGACACTGCGTAGAAATATTGTAGAACTAGTTCTTAGTGATCATCCCCCTGATTGCTTGACATGTGAGGTAAATGGCAACTGTGAATTGCAAGATGTAGCAGCAAGCGTTGGTGTTCGTAGAATACGCTATGCAAAAGGTGAAAACCATTGTGACCGTGAAAAAGATTTATCTCACGCATATATGCGTATGGATTTATCTAAGTGTATTAACTGCTCAAGATGTGTTCGTGCTTGTGATGAAGTTCAAGGTCAATTCACATTGACTATGACAGGGCGAGGATTTGAATCTCGGATTACCACTGATAATGATATGTTGTTTGGCGACTCTTCTTGTGTTTCTTGCGGAGCTTGTGCACAAACTTGTCCTACATCTGCGATCTCTGATGTATTTCAATCAAAATCAGTCGAAGCTGATAAAACTGTCCGTACTATATGTTCATACTGCGGAGTAGGTTGCAACCTTGAAGTTGCTGTAAAAAATGATGAAGTATTATCAATTCGCGCACCACAAGATTCTGTAAATGCAGGACACACTTGCTTGAAAGGTCGTTATGCATTCAAATTTTATAATCATGAGGACAGATTAACATCACCACTTATTAGAAAAAATGGTGAGCTAACTCCTTGTTCTTGGGATGAAGCTTTAGATTTTATTAAAGACAAGTTTGAATCAATCAAAGAAGATCATGGTGCAGACTCAATCGCCGGTATCTCTTCTGCGCGTTGTACAAATGAAGAAAACTATATGTTTCAAAAAATGATACGTCAATTGGTTGGCACTAATAATATTGATTGCTGTGCGCGTGTTTGCCACTCACCAACTGCTTGGGGAATGCAACAAAGCTTTGGTACAGGTGCTGGAACTAATTCTGCTGCTGACATTCCTTTAGCTGACTGCATGATCATTATAGGAGCAAATCCAACTTCAGCTCACCCAGTAACAGGTGCAAAAATTAAGCAGCAAGCTATGTCTGGTGCAACACTTATTGTGATCGATCCGGTTAGGACAGAGTTAGCTCGTATGGCTGACCATCACTTACAGCTTAAGCCCGGTACAAATGTTGCTGTACTAAATATGATTCAGTACTTTATAGTTGAGGCTGGTCTTGTAGATTATGAGTTTATCAAAGATCGTTGTGAAGGTGGCGAAGAGTTTATTGAACAAATAAAAGATCTTGATGTTGATGCAATGGCCAAGATTAGTGGCCTTGATAAAGAAGATGTTAAAGCTGTTGCTCTTGCATATGCCTCTGCAGAAAATGCAATGGAATTCCATGGTTTAGGTGTGACAGAGCACTCTCAAGGCTCTCAGACCGTTATGTTAATTTCTAACATAGCTATGATGACAGGCAACCTTGGTCGTCCAGGTGTTGGTGTAAATCCACTGCGCGGTCAGAACAATGTACAGGGTGCTGCAGATATGGGTTGTCAGCCACATCATGGTCCAGGCTACTTATGGATGGATCAAAAAGAAGTTCAAGATTTTTATGAAGATAAACTAGGACTTCCTATGCCAACAACTCCAGGCAGGAAGATTCCTGAAATGTTTGATGGTGCTGTAGATGGTTCACTTAAGGCTTTGTGGATCTTTGCTGAAGATGTTGTACAGACTGATCCAAATACGCATCACGTTGTTAAAGCTATGCAAGGACTTGATCTTCTCGTTGTTCAAGAAATCTTTATGAGTGAAACTGCTAAGATGGCTGACGTGGTTCTACCAGGTACAACTTTTCTTGAAAAGAGCGGAACATTTACCAATACTGAGAGACGAGTTCAACAGGTTAATGCTGCAGTGAAGCCTCTAAAAGGTACAAAAACGGATGGTCAAATCATTGTTGAAATGATGCGCAAGTTGGGCTTTGATCAACCTGATTTTGATGCTTCTGAGGTTCTAAAAGAAGTGGCTAGTGTTGTTTCATTTTTTGAAGGCATAACTTGGGAAGGTTTAAGCGCAAGCCCAATGGGTTTGCAGTGGCCTGTAAATAAGAAAGGTGAAGATACTCAAATACTTCATATTGGTGAATTCAAACGCGGCAAAGGTAAATTTCATTATTATGATTGGAGAGAAAGTGAGGAGTTAGTTAAACATAAGAATGAATATCCATTTATTCTTACAACAAGTCGCGAACTTCAACACTATAACTGTGCAACGATGACTAGGCGAACCTCGAATGTTGAAATTCTTCCTAGAGACGTTATTATGATTAATCCTAAGGATGCAAAAGCAAAACAACTTCTAACTGGCGATCGTGCTACATTGAAATCTGATAGAGGTGAAATTACTCTTCATGTTGAGGTTACAGATCGTGTGAAGAGAGGTGTTGTTCGAACAACTTTTCATTTTCCTGAAGTCTTAATTAATGAAGTTACGAGTGCTGTTACAGATGAAGAAACCAAGTGTCCAGAATACAAGATTGTTGCAGTTGACGTTCTAAAAGCTTCTTAATTCTTTAGCGAGGTAAGCTTTATTTAGGCTTGCCTCGTAATTTTAATAACGCCTTTCTAGTTTGCTTTTTTGTAGAATCCGACTTGCTATTTCTTCAATCGAAATATGACTAGTATCTATAAATGGTATTTCATTTTGAATAAACATATCTTCAGCTCTTCTAACTTCTTTTCGACACTGCTCTATCGAAGCGTATCCACTATTTGATCTTCGCTCACCACGGATATTTTGAAGGCGGACCGGATTAATACTTAATCCATATAATTTATTTTTGTATTTTCTTAAAATACTTGGAAGATTAGTTGTATTTAAGTCCTCTTCTATGAGTGGGTAGTTTGCAGCATATATGCCATACTGTAATGCTAAGAAAAGACATGTCGGTGTTTTTCCTGATCGCGACACACCTGTTAGAATAATGTCAGCACTTTCATAGTTCTTTGTATTAAGACCGTCATCATTGTTAAGCGCAAAATTTATACTATCTATCCTACTTGAGTATGTATTTTTGTTTCCAATACCATGAGATAGTCCCATCTCATGAGAAGATTTGGCATCAAGCGTCTTTTCCATTTTTGAAATAAAAGTTTCAAAAAAATCAAAGATAATCCCGCCACTATTTTCAAGTATCTTGCGATATTGATTAGACACCTGTGTGCTAAAAATTAAAGCTGGTTGAGCATCGGTTTTGGAAGCTTCTTGGATTAGATTAGCTACAGTCCTGGCTTTTTTAAGGCTATCAATAAATGCTAAGTTGACACGCTTAAATTCTATTTCAGGAAATTGCGTAAGAAGACTATTGCCTAGTGCTTCAGCAGTTATGCCAGTTCTATCTGAAATAAAGAAAACAGTTCTCATAGGGATTTTATTAATAATCAGAGTTTACCAAGTTGGTTCCATGTTTCAACTACTGTATCAGGGTTAAGTGAGATGCTGGTAATTTTTTGCTCTAAAAGCCATTGTGCAAAATCCATATGATCTGAAGGACCTTGACCACATATACCAATATACTTATCTTGACGGTGACATGCTTCAATAGCCATAGTAATTAATTTTTTAACTGCATCGTTTCTTTCATCAAAGCTATCAGCAATCAACCCAGAATCTCGATCCATTCCTAGAGTTAATTGCGTAAGGTCGTTAGAGCCAATAGAAAAACCATCAAAGTATTTTAAAAAATCATCCGCTAAAATTGCATTAGATGGAAGCTCACACATCATAATAATTCTGAGTCCATCTTTACCCCTCTCCAATCCATTTTTTTTTAATAGTTCAATTACTTTTGCAGCCTCTAATGTGGTTCTGACAAATGGAATCATGATTTCAACATTTTGAAAACCCATTTCATTCCTAACTTTTTTGATTGCTCGACATTCAAGTTCAAAGCACTCTATGAATTCTGATGAGATATAGCGTGAAGCACCTCTAAAACCAATCATGGGATTTTCTTCTTCTGGCTCGTAAAGTTCTCCTGCTAATAAATTTGAGTATTCATTAGACTTAAAATCTGACATACGTATGATTACGGGAGATCGTGAAAAGCTTGCCGCAATTGTAGCAATCCCTTCAGTTAGTTTCTCAACATAAAAATCAACTGGAGATTTGTAGCAAGAGGTTCGTTTTTCAATTTCAGTTTGAAGTTCATTTGAAAGGTCATCAAACTCAAGTAAGGCTTTAGGGTGAATTCCAATGGTGTTATTAATAATAAACTCAAGTCTTGCAAGCCCTACACCTGCGTTTGGAATAGTAGAAAAGTCAAACGCTCTTGAAGGGTTACCAACATTCATCATTATCTTTACAGGGATATCTGGTAATGCGTTAACCTCTGAAAAAGTGTGTTCAAATTGTAAAGCACCCTGATAAACTTTACCTGTATCTCCTTCGGCGCATGAAGCTGTAACCACTTTAGTATCTTTAAGTACTTTAGTTGCACTTCCAGTTCCTACAATCGCAGGCACTCCTAGCTCTCTAGCTATAATTGCCGCATGACAGGTTCTTCCGCCACGATTAGTAATGATTGCAGAAGCAAGTTTCATGACTGGCTCCCAGTCAGGATCCGTCATATCAGTAACAAGAACATCCCCTTTTTTAACTAGGTCCATCTCAGATAAATCATTAATTATTCTAGTATTGCCAGACCCAATTTTCTGACCTATTGCTCGTCCTTCTATAAGAATGTCAGATGCTTCAATAAGTTTATAGCGTTCAATTTGTTGAGAATTTTGCCGGCTTTTTACGGTTTCTGGTCTTGCTTGAACAATATATAGTTCTCCATCAATACCATCAAGTGCCCACTCTATATCCATTGCTCTTCCATAGTGTGATTCAATCTTCATTGCATACTGAGCGAGCTCCTCAATCTGAATATCATTCAAACTAAACTTGAGACGCTCTTCTTGATCAACTGAAATTGTGTTTACTGAGGAGTTTGATTTAACATCTGCATAAATCATTTTTATTGATTTGGAGCCAAGAGTTCTAGAAAGAATTGCAGGTTTACCAGATTTAAGTGTAGTCTTGTGAACATAAAACTCATCAGGATTTACAGATCCTTGAACAACTGTTTCACCTAAGCCGTAAGCAGAAGTAATAAAGACGACTTCATTAAAGCCAGACTCAGTATCAAGAGTAAACATAACGCCACTTGCGCCAATATCGCTTCTTACCATCTGCTGAATACCAGCAGAAAGTGAAACCATCTCATGTTCAAATCCTTGGTGTACTCTATATGAGATAGCCCTGTCGTTATATAGAGAGGCAAATACTTTTTTAATTGAAACGAGGATATCATTAATGCCACTAATGTTGAGATACGTTTCTTGCTGGCCAGCAAAAGAGGCTTCTGGTAAGTCCTCTGCTGTGGCTGATGAGCGAACAGCAAATGTTACTGATGTTCCATACTCTTCAGTTAATTTTTGATAATTATGAACTATATCTTTGTGAAGATCTTCAGGAAAAGGCGCTTCTTCAATCCATTTTCGAATTAATGTTCCTGTTTTGCTAAGCTCTTTAATATTAGTAATATCAAGTGAGTTGAGTAGCTCATTGATTTTCTTTTTTAGATTTGAGTGGCATAAAAATGAATCGAACGCTTCAGCTGTAGTTGCAAAGCCACCCGGGACTCTAACGCCTTGTGAGCCAAGGCCACTTATCATTTCACCCAATGAAGCATTCTTGCCACCAACTTTGTCAACATCTGACATACTAACATCATCCAACCAGACTACATTTTCAACCATTAAAGCCCTTTAATATAATTAATCAGATTATTATTTGATGACAATATCATCCATTTTGACACAAAATGTAATAATAATTTTTTTTGTCTAATCTATAATTTTAATTGATTAAAAATGAGTTGATTTAAAGATTATTATCGATATTTGATTTTTATTTCATAAATTCATAATCATATTATACTGCAATTGAATATTTTTCCTCCTATTTGCTTTTGTATAGGCTTTTGAGGGCAGGAAGATGAAAAAAAAATGTATAATCTAGTGTTCTTATAAATTCAGAGGTTTAAGTAATGGCAACACAAATTGAATTAGCTAATGCTATCCGCGCCTTGAGTATGGATGCAGTGCAAAAAGCAAACTCTGGGCATCCAGGTGCTCCAATGGGCATGGCTGATATTGCTGAGGTTTTATGGAATAAGCATTTAAAGTTTAATCCTGCAAATTCAAATTGGTCAGACAGGGATCGGTTTGTCCTTTCAAATGGACATGGCTCAATGCTTATTTATTCATTGTTGCATTTGACCGGTTTTGATTTAAGTATTGATGAACTTAAGAATTTTCGTCAACTCCATTCAAAAACGCCTGGTCACCCTGAATATGGTTATGCAGATGGCATTGAAACAACTACAGGTCCATTAGGCCAAGGGATTTCCAATGCTGTAGGTATGGCAATTGCTGAAAGAACTCTTGCTGCAACATTTAATAAACCTGGGCACAGTATTGTTGATCATCATACATACGTATTTATGGGAGATGGTTGTCTTATGGAAGGCTTGTCTCATGAGGCTTGTGCTATGGCTGGGACTCTTGGATTAGGAAAATTAATAGCCTTTTGGGATGACAATGATATTTCAATTGATGGTCACATTGGTGACTGGATGGAGAAGGGTGTACCTGGTCGTTTTAAGTCTTACAATTGGCATGTAATATCTGATGTTGATGGGCATGATCCTGAGGCAATTGATGCTGCTATCGTTGAAGCTAAGGCAATAAATGACAGGCCGACTTTGATCTGTACTCGAACTGTAATTGGTTATGGTTCACCTAATTTAGCAGGTTCACATGACTGCCATGGAGCACCTCTAGGTGATGAGGAGATCGTTAAAACAAGAGAGCAACTTGGATGGAGTTTTGGTCCATTTGAGATTCCACAAGAAATTTATGATGGATGGAATCACCATTCTCAAGGTTCTGAAGTTGAAGATGAATGGAATGAAAGGTTTAAAGCTTATAGAGCTTCATTTCCTAAAGAAGCAGATGAATTTGAGCGACGCATGTTAGGGAAATTACCTGATAGCTTTGCTAGTGAAATGGACAAATACATTTCTAAAACTCAGCAAGAAATGCCTAATATTGCTTCGAGAAAAGCATCACAAAATGCACTTGAGGCTATGGGCCCAATAGTGCCCGAATTATTTGGCGGCTCTGCTGATTTAACTGGTTCAAATTTGACTAATTGGTCTGGAAGTGTTGTTGTAAATGCAGATAATGCAGACGGTAATTACATTTCTTGGGGGGTTCGAGAATTTGGAATGGCGACTATGATGAATGGTATGGTTCTACACGGCGGCTTGAAAGTTTATGGTGCAACCTTTCTTATGTTTATGGAATATATGCGTAATGCCCTTCGAATGTCTGCAATGATGAAGATTGGTACTATTTTTGTTTACTCTCATGACTCAATCGGTCTTGGCGAAGATGGTCCAACTCACCAAGCTGTTGAACAAATAGCAACAATGCGTGTTATCCCTAATTTTCAAACCTGGCGCGCATGTGACGCTATAGAGTCAGCAGTTTCATGGAAAGTGGCGATGCTAAGAACTGATGCCCCTACAGCACTAATTTTCTCAAGACAAAACTTAACTCCAATGAACAGAACTACCGATCAAGTTAGTAATATTGAAAAAGGTGGTTATGTACTGAGGGATTGTAGTGGTGATGCAGATATTATTTTGATAGCTACTGGATCTGAGGTTTCTTTGGCAGTCGACTCTGCTGAAGCGATGAGTGATAAAAAAGTTCGTGTAGTCTCTATGCCATCAACCAATGTGTTTGATGAACAGGATCAAGAATATAAAGACTCAGTCTTAACGCCTGGTGTTAAGCGTGTAGCCATCGAAGCTGGAGTGGCAGAATCTTGGTATAAATATGTGGGTCTTGATGGAGGAATTGTAGCAATGTCAACTTATGGCGAGTCGGCACCAGCAGGTGATTTATTTAGACATTTTGGATTTACTGTTGACAATGTAGTTGCTACAGTAAAGACAGTTTTAGGTTAAATTTTTTAAGGAGTATATGATGACAATAAAAGTTGGTATTAATGGTTTTGGTCGAATCGGCCGCATGGTTTTCCGTGCAATCGATAAGGATTTTGATAATTTAGAGGTAGTAGGAATTAACGATCTTCTTGATAATGATTACTTAGCTTATATGCTTAAGTATGATTCAGTGCACGGTCGTTTTGGTAAAGATGTTGAAGTAGAAGGAAATAATTTTGTTATCGATGGCAAAAAGATTCGCTTAACTGCTGAGCGCAACCCTGCAGATTTAAAGTGGGGGGATGTTGGTGCAGATTTAGTAATCGATTGTACTGGCTTCTTCTTGACAGAAGAAGGTTGCCAAGCTCATATCGATGCAGGTGCTAAAAAAGTCATACAATCAGCTCCATCTAAAGATAGTACACCTATGTTTGTTTACGGTGTTAATCATGATTCATATGATGGACAGGCGATAATTTCAGCTGCTTCATGCACTACTAATTGCTTGGCTCCAATTGCCAAAGTTCTGAATGATGAATGGGGTATTAAGCGAGGACTAATGACTACTGTTCATGCTGCAACAGCAACTCAAAAAACTGTTGATAGCCCATCTATGAAGGATTGGAGAGGTGGTCGTGGAATTTTAGAAAATATTATACCTTCATCAACTGGGGCAGCTAAAGCTGTTGGTAAAGTTTTGCCTGAGCTTAATGGAAAATTAACTGGTATGGCCTTTAGGATTCCAACTTCTGATGTTTCAGTTGTTGACTTAACTGCTGAACTAAATAATGAGTCAGACTATGAAGCAATTTGTGCAGCAATGAAATCAGCGTCCGAAGGTTCAATGAATGGCGTTCTAGGATATACAGATGAAAAAGTTGTGTCTAGTGATTTTGTAGGTAGCACTTGTGCTTCAACTTTTGATGCAGAGGCTGGTATGTCAATGGATTCTACATTTGTTAAATTAATCTCTTGGTATGATAATGAGTATAGCTATACCTGCAATTTATTACGCTTAGCTGGATACATTGCACAATAAATCATATTTGGAATTAGTTGGGGGAAGTTAAATGAATGTACTTAAAATGACCGATCTAGATTTGAATGGAAAGCGAGTTTTAATTAGGCAAGATTTAAATGTTCCAATAAAGAATGGTGAAGTTACTAGCGATAAACGAATTGTTGCATCACTACCAACTATTATCTATGCCATCAAGGCGGGAGCCAGGGTAATGATCACTTCACACCTTGGTCGACCTACTGCTGGAGAGTTTGATGAGAAATTTTCACTTGAACCAGTTGCTAAACATCTTGCTGAGTTGCTTGGTCAACCAGTAACTCTAGAGCGTAACTGGCTTGAGGGTGTTGAGATAGAATCTGGCGAAGTTGTGCTTTGTGAAAATGTCAGATTCAATGTAGGTGAAAAAGAAAATGATGAGGTTTTATCAAAAAAAATGGCGGCTCTATGTGATGTCTGTGTTCAAGATGCATTTGGAACCGCCCATAGAGCTCACGCATCAACCTATGGGGTTGCTCAATATGCACCAATAGCTTGTGCAGGACCACTTCTTATTGGAGAATTAGAGGCGCTTGGAAAGGCACTGGATAATCCAAAGAGGCCAATGGTTGCCGTTGTTGGCGGTTCAAAAGTGTCGACCAAGTTAACAGTTTTGGATGCTCTTTCGAAGATCGTAGATCAGCTGGTAGTAGGAGGCGGAATTGCTAATACATTTATAGCAGCTCAGGGCCATGGTGTTGGTCAATCTTTATGTGAGCATGATCTTATTCCTACGGCGCAATCTTTAATGGAAAAGTGTGAAATTCCGATTCCGGTAGATGTGGTTTGTGGCAAGGAATTTTCAGAGTTTGCTGTTGCCGAAACTAAAAGTTCAAATAGTGTTGCAAGTGACGATATGATTTTTGATATTGGACCCAATTCTATTAATGAATTAGCTGAGATTATGCGTAATGCTGGAACGATTGTTTGGAATGGCCCTGTTGGTGTATTTGAGTTTGATCAATTTGCAAGCGGTACTATGATTCTAGCAAATGCGATTGCAGAATCCGAGGCATTTTCAATTGCGGGTGGTGGCGACACTTTGGCCGCAGTTGATAAATTTAATATAGAAGATAAAATATCTTATATTTCAACTGGTGGAGGTGCTTTTTTGGAGTTTTTAGAAGGCAAGAAGTTACCAGTTGTTGAAATATTAGAAAAAAGATCTCAGGAGTAAGAATTATGAATAGACGAACTAAAATCTTAGCAACTCTTGGACCATCAACTGATGAACCAGGAGTATTAAAAGGAATCCTAGATGCAGGAGTAAATGTTGTTCGCATTAATTTTTCTCATGGCGCAGAGAAGGAGCATTTGAGCCGTATTGTGGCAGTGAGAAACTATGCAAAAGAAAACGATACCTACATCGGTATCTTAATGGATCTTCAGGGCCCAAAGATTCGTATATCTACTTTTAAAAATGACAAAGTTGAATTAGAAAATGGCTCCAAGTTTACTCTTGATGCCGATTTGGATGAAAACGAAGGTGATCTAAATTCTGTTGGTATTGCATATAAGTCTTTACCTAAAGAAGTTAAAGTTGGAGATGTTTTGCTATTAGATGATGGAAAAATAATTCTTGAAGTGGATAGCGTTGACGACTCAAAAATTATAACTACCGTAGTTCAAGAAGGCACTTTATATAGCAATAAAGGCATCAATTTGCGAGGTGGTGGCATAAGTGCTAATGCCCTTACTGATAAAGATAAGAAGGATATTTTGATTGCAGCAAAGGCTGATGCTGACTACGTTGCTTTATCTTTTCCTG